>DASQIW010000178.1:0-53735 GCA_035631375.1 Streptosporangiaceae bacterium | reverse complement strand
CGCCTCTGAGACGATCGTGACCGGGATGAGCAGGGTGCTGTAGACGATCAGCTGCGCCAGCAGGTTCGGCAGGATGTCGATGAACATGATCCGCCACGGCCTCGCGCCGAGCGCACGGGCCGCCTCGATGTACTCCTTCTCTCGGATGGACAGCACCTGACCACGGACAATCCTGCCGACCGCGGCCCAGCCGAAGAATCCCAGCACGACGATGACCACCGGCAGTCCAGGCTTGAGCGGCCCGATCGGGTGGACAGTGACCACCGAGATCAGCGAGATCGCCAGCAGCAAGAACGGAACCGCGAGGAGCCAGTCGAAGAACCTGGCGATCAGCGAGTCCACGAAACCGCCGAAGTATCCGGCGGCGAGGCCAAGCACGAGGCCGCCCGCCACCGTCACCGCCGTGGCGACCACGCCGACGAACAGCGAGATCCGCGCCCCGTAGGCGATCCGGACAAAGATGTCTCGACCCTGGTCGTCGGTGCCCATCCAGAATGTGCTGTTGGGGCCGACTGGCTGGCCAGTGGGGGACAGCCCCGCCGGGTTCGTGCCACGGAACTGCTGGTAGACCCCGTGGCCGAGGATCGTGGCGATCAGCGGGGCACAGAGGGCCATCAGCACAATGAGAACGACGACGCCGAGGGCGATCATGGCGGCGCGGTCCCGGCGCAGCCGCCGCCAGGCGAGCACCCACGGGCTGCGGCCCTCGATCTTCTTCGCGGCCTCGCCCTCGGCGACGACCGCGACGTGCGGTTCCTCGATCGTGCCGACGGCAATCGCGTCGCCCACGTTGTAGGTCATGATGCCTCCCCTCCGGAGATCCCCGTCAGGGAGCCCTCGGGGATGCTCACTTCGACGACGCGGAGGTCAGCGCTGATGGCTGGCCGGGCCTTGGAGATGTCCTCGCCGTCCTCGACCGGGAAGTGGCAGGCCGTCAGGTGCGCGGCCTCGTCGCCAAGCCGGGGGACGAACTCGGGTACCTCGTCGACGCACCTTTGCTGGGCCTTCGGGCAGCGCGGGTGGAAGCGGCAGCCGGACGGCGGGTTGATCGGGGACGGCACGTCGCCGACCAGGATGATCCGTTCCCGCCGGTCGAGCGAGGCCGGGTCGGGTACCGGCACCGCGGACAGCAGCGCGTCGGTGTACGGATGCCTCGGGTGCGCCCACATCTGCTCGGCCGCCGCCTCCTCGGTGAACTTCCCGAGGTACATGACTGCGACCCGGTCGCTCACGTGCCGTACGACCGACAGGTCGTGCGCGATGAAGATGTAGGTCAGACCGAGCTCGCTCTGCAGGTCAGCCAGCAGGTTGATGATCTGAGCCTGGATCGACACATCCAGGGCGGACACCGGCTCGTCGCAGATGATGAGCTTCGGGGTGAAGGCCAGCGCCCTCGCGACCCCGATCCGCTGCCGCTGACCGCCGGAGAACTCGGCAGGGAACCGGTTGTAGTGCTCGGGGTTCAGCCCGACCAGTTCCATGAGGTGCTGGACGCGGCGCTTGCGGTCAGCGCCTGTGGCGGTGCGGTGGATGGCGAACGGGTCCCCGATGATCGAGCCGACCCGCCTGCGCGGGTTGAGTGACCCGTACGGATCCTGGAAGATCATCTGAATCTGGCGGCGCAGCGGGCGCATCTTTCCCGCCGACAGCTTGGTGATGTCGGTTCCTTCGAACTCGATCCGGCCGGAGGTGATGTCGTAGAGCCTGGCCACGCACCGCGCCAGCGTCGACTTGCCGCAGCCGGTCTCGCCCACCAGACCGAGCGTCTCGCCCTTGCGGACCTCCAGGCTCACCCCGTCCACGGCGTGCACAAAGTCCCGCGGGCCCCGCTGCCACAGCTGGCTGGACCGGACTGGAAAGTGCTTGACCAGGTTCTCCACCCGCAGCAGCACGTCCCTGTCCCCGGCGAACCTGCCCGCCGGACTGCTGGCCTGCGTCGTCATCGTGGCTCCATCTCCATGGTCATGCCTCCGCGGTGACGGGCAGGGCCTGCCCGATCACCTTGCGCCGCAGAGCCTCGCGCGCAGCCCGCTCGTGGGGCAGCCAGCACGCCGATTGGTGCTCAAGCTCACTGCCCGCCGCGGCGAGCGGCGGCATCTCGATCCGGCACCGGTCCATTACGTACGGGCAGCGGGCCGCGAACGGGCAGCCCGCCGAGGGGTTGATCGGGCTCGGCGGCTGGCCGGGGATCGGCCGCAGCCGGGCCCGCTCGCCGCCGTAGGCCGGCAACGACTGGAGGAGCCCCTCGGTATAGGGATGATGGTATGCGGTGAATGTCGTCATTCGGTCCGCCTGCTCCATCACCATCCCCCCATACATGACGACGACCTCGTCCGCGACATCGGCGATGACACCGAGGTCGTGGGTGATGAGGATGACCGCGGTCCCGAACTCGCGCTGCAGCCTGTTGATCACCTGCAGCACCTGCGCCTGGACGGTCACGTCCAGCGCCGTGGTCGGCTCGTCCGCGATCAGCAGGGCCGGGTTGAGTGCCATCGCCATGGCGATCATCGCCCGCTGCCGCATGCCGCCAGAGAACTGGTGCGGATAGTCATCGACGCGGCGGTCCGCCTGCGGGATGCCGACCAGCTTGAGCAGATCGATGGCCCGCCGACGGGCCTCCTCCTTCGACACCTGCTCGTGCAGCCGGATCATCTCGACGATCTGCCAGCCCACCTTGTAGAACGGGTGGAGACTGGACAGCGGGTCCTGGAAGATCATGCCGATTTTGACGCCGCGGACTTGCTGCAGTTCCTCGGGCTTCATCGTGAGCAGGTCCCGGCCCTCGAAAAGCGCCCGGCCGGAGACCCTGGCGCCGCGGGTCAGGCCCATGATCGTCTGGGTCGACACGCTCTTGCCTGAGCCGGACTCTCCTACGATGCCGAGCGTCTGGCCCGGGGCGATATCAAAAGACACGCCCCGGACGGCCTGGACGATGCCGTCATCGGTGCGGAACGACACATGCAGGTCCTCGACCTGAAGGAGCGCCATTCGGCCTGCCCTCCCCATGCATTGTCGGCTCATGACTCAGCCGATAGCCAGCCATTGCCTCTGAACAAAAACTTTATGCCTACCGGGCGCCCCGCGGTATAGACCGCGGGGCGCCCGGCAGCTGTACTGCGATTTGTCAGCCGGTCGGGCTGCTCAGCCAGACATTCGAGTAGTCGAATCCCTGGATGGCCGGCACGTACACCGCGTTGTGCACGTAGCTGGCGTGGTAGAGCGGCTGCAGCGGCTGGGTGATCGGGTAGATCGGGGCGTCCTTCATGACGTCCTGGTCTGCCTGTGCCCACAGCGCAGCAGCTGCGCTGGCGCTGCCCTGGGCAGCGGCCTTGCTGATCAGCTGGTTAACGGTCGGGTTGTTGTAGAACCCGAAGTTGCTCCCGACGGGCGGGTAGGCGTTGGCGCCGTAGAACAGCGGCTTGAAGAACGACGTGGAAGCGTCGCCGTACCAGTCCGGGCCCCAGCCAGCCAGGGACACGTCCCAGGCTCCGCTCTTGGCGACGGACGGCACGATCAGGTACTTCGCGTAGAAGTCCGCAGCCGGGACGCCCACACCCACGAGCTTGACTCCGACTGGAGCCAGGTCAGCCTGCAGGGTCTGGAACATCTTGGTCGACAGCGTGCTCGACGGCCGGTACAGGAACTTCAGCGTCAGCCCGTTCGGGAAGCCGGCTGCCTTCAGCATCGACTTGGCCTTGGCCTGGTCGAACGGGTACGGGTTGTAGCCCTTGGGCACGTCCTGCGAGCCGTTGATGCCGTCCGGCAGGATGTGGGTCAGCGGCGGGCTCAGGGTCGAGCCGTTGGCGTCCTGGATCAGGTGCGCCCTGTTGATGGCGTAGCTGAGCGCCTGCCGCACTTCCACCTTGCCCAGCGCGCCGCCGTTGTTCGGCGACACGGTGTCGAAGACGACGTACGGGTTCGAGGAGAAGGTCGGGCCCAGGTTGAAGTTCTTGCTGCCGTGCTCCATCTGAGCGACCAGTCCGGGCACCGAGGCGGTTGGCGGGAAGCTGTCCCACTCGGCGCCTGCCGCGGCCGTGTTGGTCTGCAGCTCAGTCTGGTTCGTGGTCTGGTCACCGGTCTCGTTGACGTTGATCGCGTCCACGTAAGCGTGCCGGATCGGGTCCGAGGACTGCTTCCAGGCCGGGTTGCGCACCCACGCGATCGACTTGGTCGGCACGTAGGTCTGAACCTGGTACGGGCCGTCGGCGATCGTGTGCTGCTGGCTGTCGGCGCTGCCCGGCACGTAGGCCAGGCTCTCCACCGGGGCCGGGCTGAACGCGTCCAGCTGCAGCTCGTCGGTGAAGTACGAAGCCGGCTGCGTCAGGTTGTAGGTGATCGTCTGACCGGACACGGTGACACCCGAGATCGAGTGGGTGTCCATGTAGGTCTTGATCTTTGCAGCCGTCGCTGTGGCGCCGAGAGCCGCGAACCCGTTGCAGAAGTCCGAGTAGCCGACGATCAGCGACTCGAAGTCAGGCAGGCCGCCGAACGGCTGCACCGGGTTGCAGGACCGCTCCAGGCCGAGCAGCGCGTCAGCCGCCGTGACCTGACGCGGCGTCGGGGTGTTCCAGTCCGCACCGCTCCTGATGGTAACGGCGTAGGTCTTGCCGCCGTTGCTGATGGCGGGCATCGCCGTGGCCAGGTCGGGCACGACCTCGGTCGTGTGCCCAGGCTGCGGCGAGTACCCGTACAGACCGCGCTGCCAGAGCCGCTGCCCCAGCGCGTCGATCGTGTAGTAGCTGATGTTGTAGTCCATGAAGGTAACGTCGCCGGTACCGACAAGATTGAGCGTCCCGCCTCGCTTGGGCGTGCCCGTGCCAGGGTTGAGGGCCTGCAGGCCGCTGTTGAGGCTGGGCGTCGACGAGTTGTTGCTGGATGATGTTGAGCCGCCGCAGGCGGCAGCTGTCATCGCCAGCACGGCCAAGCCGGCGATGCCCAGAGAACTTCGCGCGCGTATCCGCATCGAGGCTCTCCTCCTTCTGGGTTGACGTGATCCGCAGCCAATGTTCTGACCTCGGCCGCGGAGGGCTGATCGCCCACGGCACAGCGGCACGCCCGGGGGGTCGCCGCGCAGCGATCATACGTCCGGAACATCCCCAATAAAGCCAGCCGCCGCCCAGCCGTAACAATCGTGATGGGACAGTGACCTGCCTACAATCTGACCGCAATGAGCGGCCCGGCCCGCGAAGGATTAGCGGCGAGCGCTGACGACGCCGCACAATCGGTTGCGGATACGGAAAAAACTCCCGGCGGGGGCCGTCGGGGCAGTCACGGGATGTGCCTCAGCGCCCGGTCAGGCACCTACGGCGTGGGCACCGCCGTCGACGTGAACGATCTCACCCGTCGTCGCCGGAAACCAGTCCGACAGCAGCGCCACGCAGCCGCGCGCGGCGGGCTCGCCGGTCGACAGGTCCCAGCCAAGGGGCGCCCGCTCCGCCCACACCCCTTCGAACTGGTCGAAGCCGGGGATGCTCCGCGCCGCCATCGTCTTGACCGGCCCGGCGGAGATCAGGTTGACCCGGATCCCCTTCGGCCCGAGGTCGCGCGCGAGGTAGCGGGCGGTGGACTCCAGCGCGGCCTTGGCTACGCCCATCCAGTCGTAGGCCGGCCAGGCGACGCTCGCATCGAAGTCCAGGCCAACGATCGAGCCGCCCTGCTTCATGAGCGGCAGCGCTGCCATCGCCAGCGACTTCAGTGAGTAGGCGGACACGTGCACCGCTGACGCCACCTCAGGCCACGGCGTGTGCAGGAAGTTGCCTCCCATCGCGCTGCCAGGGGCGTTGGCGATCGCGTGCACCACGCCGTCGAGGCCGTCCACGTGCTCGGCAACCCGCTCGGCCAGCGACCCGAGATGAGCCTCGTCGGTCACGTCCAGCTCGAGGACGGGCGGCGGCTCTGGCAGCCGCTTCGCGATCCGCTCCACCAGGCTGAGCCGGCCAAAGCCGGTCAGCACGACCGTTGCCCCTTCCAGCTGGGCGATGCGCGCCACGTGAAAGGCGATCGAAGCGTCCGTGAGGACGCCCGTGACCAGGATCCGCTTGCCGTTCAGGATTCCCATCGCGCCTGCTTTCCGCCTCAGAACGGGAACGTGGCCGTCAGTGGCCCATGCCGAGTCCGCCGTCGACCGGCAGCACGGCGCCGGTGATATAGCCCGCGTCCGGCCCGGCCAGGAATGCCACGGCCGCCGCTACCTCGTCCGCGGCCGCGTAGCGGCCAAGCGGCACGTTCGCGAGGATCGCCTGCTTCTGCTCGTCGGTCAGCGCCGCGGTCATGTCGGTGTCGACGAAGCCGGGGGCCACCACGTTCACGGTGATGGCGCGGCTGGCGAGCTCGCGCGCGAGCGACCGGGCAAAGCCGACGAGGCCTGCCTTGGACGCCGCATAATTCGCCTGGCCGGCCGAGCCAAGCAAGCCCACGACCGAGGAGATGAGGATGATCCGGCCCCGGCGCAGCCTGATCATGCCGCGGACGGCGCGCTTGGCCACTCGGTAGGCGCCGGTCAGGTTCGTATTCACCACGTCGGCAAAGTCGTCCTCGGTCATGAGCGCCAGCAGCTGGTCCCTGGTGATGCCGGCATTCGCGACCAGAACCTCAACCGGCCCGTGCGCCTCCTCCGCGATCTTGAACGCGGTATCCACCTGCGCCGTGTCCCTGATGTCGCAGGCGGCCACGGTCAGCCCGTCCACTGGGTCGCCGGATCGCGACGTGACCGTCACATCGTCGCCGCCATCGGCGAGCCTGCGGGCGATCGCCAGGCCGATGCCCCGGTTGCCGCCCGTCACCAGTACCGATCGGCCCATCCGCTGCTCACTGCCTTCCCGCTCAGTTGCTGTGGCGCCGTTCGTGCGAGCGTACCGGCCCGGCCGCCCGGCCGGCCCCCGGGATAGGTTGGCGACTCGTGGACCACACCGACATCGACCCGGAGTTCACCGCCTACCCGCTCCGGCAGCTGGCAGACGCCGCGCTGCAGCGCGCCAGGGAGCTCGGCGCCGGCCACGCCGATTTCCGCGCCGAGCGGATCAGGGGTCAGCAGATCCGGCTGTCCGACGGCAACCTGGAGACGCAGTTCGACAGCGACGACCTCGGCCTGGCCGTGCGCGTCGTGGTGAACGGGACCTGGGGGTTCGCGTCGGCCGTCGACCTGACGCCCGAGGCCGCCGCCCGGGCGGCCGCGGAAGCCGTCGACGTCGCCAAGGTCGCGGCCGCGATCAGCACGGAGCGCATCGAGCTGGCCGGCGAGCCCGCGCACGGCGAGGTCACCTGGGTGTCTGCCTACGACGCGGACCCGTTCGACGTCTCCGTCGCCGACAAGACGGCGCTGCTGTCCGGGTGGAGCAGGCGGCTGCTCGACGCCGACGGCGTCGACCACGTCGATGCGTCGCTGTACCAGGTGAAGGAGTGCAAGTTCTACACCGACGGGGCAACGACCGCGCTGCAGCAGCGCGTCCGGGTGCATCCGTCGCTCACCGCCGTCGCGGTCGCCGCCGACGGCCGGTTCGAGACGATGCGCACGCTGGCGCCGCCGGCCGGCCGGGGGTATGAGTACCTGACCGGCTCTGGCTGGGACTTCGACGCCGAGCTGGCCGAGATCCCGTCGCTGCTGGCCGAGAAGATGGCCGCACCGTCGGTCGAGGCGGGCCGCTACGACCTGGTCATCGACCCGTCCAACCTGTTCCTCACCATCCACGAGTCGATCGGGCACGCGACGGAGCTGGACCGGGCGCTCGGCTATGAGGCCGCCTACGCGGGCACGTCCTTTGCCACCTTCGACAAGCTGGGCAGCCTGCAGTACGGCTCGCCGATCATGCATGTCACCGGGGACCGGACGACTGAGCACGGCCTCGCGACGATCGGCTACGACGACGAGGGGGTCGCCGGCCAGTCGTGGGACCTCATTACCGAGGGCGTGCTGACCGGCTATCAGCTCGACCGCCGGATCGCCGCGCTCAAGGACCTCGGCCGGTCGAACGGCTGCGCGTTCGCCGACTCGCCGGGCCACATGCCGATCCAGCGGATGGCGAACGTGTCCTTGCAGCCCGCGGCGGACGGGCCCACTACCGCGGATCTCATCGCGGCCGTCACCGACGGCATCTACGTCGTGGGCGACAAGAGCTGGTCGATCGACATGCAGCGGTACAACTTCCAGTTCACCGGCCAGCGGTTCTACCGGATCCGTAACGGGCAACTGGACGGCCAGCTCAAGGACGTGGCCTATCAGGCGACGACGACCGACTTCTGGAACTCGATGGAAGCCGTCGGCGGGTGGCAGACGTACGTGCTCGGCGGCGCCTTCAACTGCGGGAAGGGCCAGCCGGGCCAGGTCGCGCCCGTGAGCCACGGCTGCCCGTCGGTGGTCATGCGCGGAATCAGGATTCTCAACACGGTCGAGGAGGCGGGGGCTTGAGCGAGAACTCGCCGCAGGAAGCCGTCGAGCGGGCGCTCGCGGCAGCCAAGAGCGACGACTGCATCGTCATTGCCGACGAAGGCTCGGCCGCCAACCTGCGCTGGGCCGGCAACTCGCTGACGACGAATGGCGTGTCGCGGTCGCGGCAGCTGACCGTCATCGCCATCAGCCGCAGCGGCGAGGAGGCCCGGGTCGGGGTCGTGTCCCGCGCTGGCGTGCGGACTGACCAGATTGCCGATGTCGTGGCCGAGGCCGAGGCTGGCGCGGCCGGTGCCGCTCCGGCCGAGGACGCCCAGCCGCTCGTTCCCGCCCATCCGGCGTCCGGCGCGAGCTGGGACGAGCCCGCGGCCAGCACGGAAATCGGCGTGTTCGCCGAATTCGCAGCCGAGCTCGGGACCGCCTTCGCCACCGCGGCCAGCGGCGGCCGCAAGCTGTATGGATTCGCCGAGCACCAGATGACCTCCAGCTACCTCGGCACCTCCAGCGGCCTGCGGCTGCGGCACGACCAGCCGGCCGGGCGGCTTGAGCTCAACGCCAAGTCTGCGGACCTTTCGACCTCCGCCTGGGCAGGCGCGGGGACCCGCGACTTCGGCGACGTCGACGTGACCGAGCTGGAGGCCGACCTGGCCCAGCGGCTCGACTGGGCGAAGCGGCCGGTGTCGCTGCCGGCTGGCCGCTACGAGACGCTGCTGCCGCCCACCGCCGTCGCCGATCTGCTCATCTACATGTACTGGTCGGCCGGAGCCAAGGATGCCCTCGACGGACGCACCGTGTTCAGCAAGGCTGGCGGCGGCACCCGGGTGGGCGAGCAGCTCGCGAGCCTGCCGCTATCGCTGTACAGCGACCCGGCGGAGGCTGGCCTGCAGTGCGCGCCGTTTGTCATGGCGCACGCGTCATCGCGGGAGTCGTCCGTCTTCGACAACGGCCTGCCAGCCGGGCGCACGGATTGGGTCTCGTCGGGCCAGCTCGGCGCTCTCGTGCAGACCCGCCACACCGCCAGGCTCTCGGGGCTACCAGTGACGCCGGCGATCGACAACCTCGTGCTGACCGCGCCAGACGCGGTCGGGTCCATGAGCGACATGGTCAGCAACACCAGCCGCGGCCTGCTCCTGACGTGCCTGTGGTACATCCGCGAGGTCGACCCGCAGACGCTGCTGCTCACGGGTCTGACCAGGGACGGCGTGTACCTGGTCGAGAATGGCGAGGTCACCGGCGCGGTGAACAACTTCCGCTTCAACGAGAGCCCGGTCGCGATGCTGGGCCGGATCACCGAAGCCGGCGAGACGGTGCCGACGCTGCCGCGCGAGTGGGGCGACTACTTCACCAGGGCCGCCATGGCGCCCGTCAGGGTCGAAGGCTTCAATATGTCCTCGGTCAGCCAGGCCAGCTAGCAGCGTCAGGCGTCCTCAAGCCGGAAGCCGACCTTAAGACCGACCTGGAAGTGCGCGACCTCACCGTCCACGATCTGGCCGCGGACCTGGGTGACCTCGAACCAGTCCAGGTGCCTGAGCGTCTGGGCCGCACGGTGCAAGGCGCCCCTGATCGCGGTCTCGACGCTTTCAGGCGAGGTTCCGACAATCTCCGTTACCCGATACGTGCGATCAGTCATGTCATTTCCTCCAGCGGAAGCCGGGGTGATCAGGATCTTCAGCATGACTGATCGGTTCCTGGCTGACGGCGTCGTCCCCGCGCTGGCGGCAAGCAGCAACGCGGCATAACGTGGATGACGTGAGAACGGCTCCCCGGACTCGGCGTGACCAGGCCCATCTGGTGACAGAGGCCCGGCCCGGATTGTCGGACGACATCCGGTACCGGGAGCGCCGCTACCTGATCATGATGGGCATCCGGACGGTGTGTTTCATCGCCGCGGTGCTGATGTTCGTCAACCACCTCGGCTGGCTGACCGCCATCCCGGCGGTGGGCGCGCTCGTCATCCCCTACTTCGCGGTGGTCTTCGCCAACGGCGGGCGGGAGCCGACGGCCAACCGGGGCTTCCGCCAGTACGAGCCGAACTCCCCCGCCATCTACAAGCCGCCGGCGCGGCCCGGCAGCCCGCCGCGACCGCCTGCCGAATAGGGCTATTTCTTCACGCACCTGGCGTAGGCGGCGTGTCTCAGTTTTTCCTGGCAGAAGGTCCGCACGTGTGCGCCGCCGAGAGCCCAGTTCGTGCTGGCCTAGGGCTATTCAGTGGGACTAGTCGCCCACGGCACGCCATTGGTTCCTAATCCGGTCTTGATGCACTAGGAGTCCGTTCGGTGTAACATGCTTACCGGTGCTCTGGTCCCCCGCTGGGGCACCAGTTGCCGGCGTTCCGGGCCCCCGTCGGAGCGCCGATGAATGCGACGCCGGGTGGTTTGCCCCCGTAGCCACCCGGCGTCGCTCCATGTTCGGGGGCCTGGGGCCCCTCACCACAGGCTCGCAGCATCTGTCCGGGGGGAGACCCCCCGGAGCCCCCCACAAGCGACCGCTTGTCTCGCAGCCGCTTGCGAGCGGGAGCCCCCGGAGCCCTCCAACCAACCGGCCGCTTCGTACACGGCGCCGCGAGCCGAACTGGGACTGCGTGGTTCCCGGGGTGTGCAGGGGCGGCGGACTGCGGCTCGGCGGACCAGACGGGGGAACCTCCGTTCGCTGGCGTCGGTGGCTGGCTGCTCCGATCTGGGGTCACTCTCCGCTCGGCGGCTGCGAGCGCGGGGCGGCCGGGACGCGGGCGGACCGTTTACGTCTGGTCCGGCCGCGTTCTCGGATGGCGCGCGCGCCCCAGCGTCTGGTCCGACCGTTATGATCTGACCTAGCCGGATGAAGCTCCGGCGGGCTGGCCGCCCGAACCGCCGCCGTGGCTGATGGCTTCTGTCAGGACTCACTGGCAGGAGCCTTCGCATGAACCTGTACTACGTGGCTGCCATTTGGCTCGGCATGGCGTTGCTCGCCTCGGTCGTCAGCATCAAGATCGCGATCCCGGCTGCGCTCGTGGAGATTGTGGTCGGCGGCCTGGCCGGGAACATCCCGGGCATCCGCGAGCATGTCACCCAGACCGACGTCGTGACATTCCTGGCCAGCGTCGGCTCGCTCGTGCTCACTTTCCTGGCCGGGGCAGAGATCGATCCGGTGTCGCTGCGCGGCCACTGGAAGGCCAGCCTGTCCATGGGCGTCGTGTCGTTCGCCGTGCCGTTTGCGGCCGCGTTCGCGTTCTGCGGCCTGGTTCTCCGCTGGCACCTGCATGCCGCTGAGATCGGCGGCATCGCCCTCAGCACCACGTCGGTCGCGGTCGTCTACGCGGTCATGGTCGAGACCGGCCTGAACCGCCACGACCTCGGCAAGCTCATCCTCGCCGCCTGCTTCGTCACCGACCTCGGCACCGTGCTGGCACTCGGCGGGCTGTTCGCGAGCTACGGCTGGCTGCTCCTGGTCTTCCTGGCGGTCAGCGCGGTGACGGTGACGGCTCTCCCGTGGCTGCTCCGCATCACCGTCCGGCATTTCGGGCACCGGGTTTCCGAACCGGAAATCAAGCTGCTGCTGGTCGTCTTGTTCGGGCTCGGCGGGCTCGCCACCCAGGCGGGAAGCGAGGCGGTGCTGCCTGCCTACGTCGCTGGCCTGGTTGTCGCGGGGATGTTCCTGCACGATCGGGCGCTCATGGACCGACTGCGGTCCATCGCATTCGCGCTGCTGACCCCGTTCTTCTTCCTGCGCGCGGGAACTCTCATCTCAGCCCCGGCGCTGATCACCGGGGCCGGGGTGATCGGCATCCTGCTGCTCGTCAAGCTCGCCGCCAAGATGGCCGGTGTCTGGCCGGTTGCCGCCGCATTCAAGCTCCCGCCGCGCGAGCGCGGCTACACCACGTTGCTCATGGCCACGGGCCTGACCTTCGGGTCCATCGCGGCGCTCTTCGGCCTGACCCACCACATCATCGACAAGACGCAGTACACCGAGCTGGTGACCGTTGTCATCCTGTCCGCGTTCGTGCCCACGCTGATAGCCCAGCAACTGTTCCGTCCCGCCGTCGTGGACCGCGACAGCGAAGACGCACTGGGCGAGGAGGATGTGTCTGTCATCCACCGGACGACTTCCGGGCGGAGTGATTAGTCAGTCTTGCTGAACTCCGCGATCGCGACCGACATCATCCCGAGCCCCATCACCGCCACAATGCCGAGCGACAGCCACGTCGGCACGGGCCACCCCGCCCAGGTGATGCTGGGCGCTAGCCGGCTGCTGATGACGTGAGCGAGGGCCGGCGACAAGCTGAGGTGGCTGAACACGAGATGGCGCATCGGGCCGACAACGTAGGTGAGCGGGTCGAGCCTGGTGAGGACCGCCAGCCAGGCCGGCAGGCCATTGAGCGGGTAGAGCGCCCCTGACAGGAAGAACAGCGGCAGCACGAGCATCTGCGTGACCGCCATGAACGCCTGGAACTGCCGGATTCTGGCGGCCATCATCACCCCGAACGCCGTCAGCGTGAAGGCCAGCAGCAGGAGCATCCCGATCAGCCCGAATATCAGCACCGGAGTGTAGGGGACGTGTGCGAACCAGGCCAGGGCCAAGAAGATAACGCCCTGGTACGTCGCGATGGTAGCCCCGCCCAGGCACTTGCCGACGACGATCGCGGCGCGGCTGACCGGCGCGACCAGGATCTCGCGCAGGAAGCCGAACTCCCGGTCCCAGACGATCGACCCCGCTGAGAAGATAGCCGTGAACAGCACCGACATGGCCAGTACGCCGGGGTAGATGAACGTCTTGAAGTCGAAGCTCGCCGAGTGCGGAAGGCCATGGCTCGCGAGGGTCGATAGCCCGGTGCCGAGGATGAACAGGAACAAGAACGGCTGCACCAGCGAGGTAATCGCCCGGAGGCGGTCGGTCCTGAACCTGATCAGCTCCCGCCGCCAGACGATGCTGACGGCTCGCAGGTCGTGCCGCAGCCCCCGATCGGGTACCGAGACCCTGATCCGGTCGACGACGGCGCCTTCTTCTGCCACGGCCGGCCTGGTTGTCTGCGTCGCCATCGGCTACCGCCTTCCGCCTGGCCGCATCCGGGCCATGTTGCGCATGAACTCGTTGCCCGCGCCGCCTTCGGCGTCCCTGATGGTGGTGCCGGTGTAGGACATGAAGACGTCATCCAGGGACGGTCGCGACACGCTCACCGCCCGGATTGGCACGCTCAGCTCACCGAACAGCCGTGGCACGAACTGCTCGCCGGAATTCACCGCGAAGGTGACCGCGCCCTCGTGCATGGCCGCGCTGAGGCCGAAAGCGCGGCCGAGCTCGGCGATCGCCGCCGGATCGTCCGCCGTGTGGATCTGCACCCGGTCCTTGCCGATGCTGGCCTTGAGTTCTTCCGGTGTGTCGATCGCCACGATCTTGCCGTGGTCGATGATCGCGATCCGATCGCAGTGCTCGGCCTCGTCCATGTAGTGCGTGGTGAGGAAGATGGTGATGTCCTCGCGCTGCTTAAGGTCGTTGATGTAGGCCCAGATGGACGATCGGGTTTGCGGGTCGAGGCCGACCGTCGGCTCGTCCAGGAACAGCACGTGCGGTGCATGCAGCAATCCCCTGGCGATCTCCAGCCGCCGCTGCATGCCGCCGGAGAACGTGCTGACCAGGCTGTCCTTGCGGTCCCACAGCCCCACCATGTCCAGCACCTGGCGCATCCGCGGTTGCACCGCCGCCCTGGGCACGCCGTACAAGTCCGCATGGAACCGCAGGTTCTGCTCGGCGGTCAGGTAGGTGTCCAGGGTGGTGTCCTGGAACACCAGCCCGATGTTCCGCCGCACTTCGTCTCGGTCCGTGGCCGTGTCGTGCCCGTTGACCATCGCAGTTCCGGCGGTCGCGGTGGCCAGCGTGCAGAGGATCTTGATGGTGGTGGACTTGCCTGCGCCGTTGGGGCCAAGGAAGCCGAATGTCTCCCCCCGCTCGACGGTGAAGTCGATGCCACGCACGGCTTCCACCTCGCCGTACCGCTTCACCAGACCGGAGACCGCAATGACGGTCTGTCGCCCGCGGTCGGCTAGTACTGCCGCTGATGTTCCGGCCCCCGCCTGCGCGCCGGCCTGACCTGCCGCTTCGGACTGTGTCACGCCCTTGTGCCTTCCCTGAATCGGCTAGATACGAGCCTAGCCAGGGCCGCCGCCCTGGCTTTCCCGGCGGCTCGGGCCAGCCGGGCGGCTCGGGCCAGCCCGATAGCTCGGGCCAGCCCAGGCGGCGAGGCGTTACTCGCCGTCAGTGCCGCCCCCCGCCTCGTCGTCGGCAGCGAGGATCCGGTAAAGCGCCTTGCGGGTGTCGGTCAGCACCTGCCGGGCCTGGGCCGCCTGAGCGTCCGTGCCTGCGCTGACGACCTGCACGGCCGCCATCGCGACCTGGCCGATCAGCTTGCGCATCTCGATTGCCGCCCCGGCGGCGCCGCCCGCCACTACGTCCCACGGCGCCCGCAGCTCGTCGGCGTGCGAGGCGGCGTACTGCCGGCCCTCGTCGGTGAGCTGGTAGGCGCGGCGCCCGCCGTCGCCCGCCTCGGCCCTGATCAGGCCCTCGTCCTCAAGCTGCTGCAGTGCGGGATACACCGAGCCCGGGCTCGGCCGCCAGACGCCGCCGCTGCGGTCGGTGATCTCTTGAATGATCTGATAGCCGTTCATCGGCTGCTCGGACAGCAGGGCTAGCGCTGCCGCCCGGACGTCGCCCCGGCGGGCCCGCGGGCCCCGCATCCGGTGCGCTTCCTTCATCCACGGACCGCCACGAAATTCCGGGCCGAACCCAGGCCCGCCCGGAAAATCCGGACCGCCGAACCCCGGACCGCCGAAATGCGGCCGTGAGCGCATGCGGCCACGGCCGCCGTGCCGCTCCCCGTCGTCGCCATGCCAGCGACGATGCTCGCCATCGTCGGCAGGCTCCCACCTGCCTGATGCGCGACTCCAGTCGCGCTCCTTGTCGTACCTCATGGGTAGCTCCTTCGTGTGCTGGTGACTCGACTGACTCCCGTGCAGACAGTCACCGTAGTTCTGTGATAGGTCAACGATATATCGATATGCATCGCCTGGCAAGCCCCAGGGCACAGTTATGCTGACCGCCGCCGTCACTCAGGCGGCACGGTCTTCGAGCGCGCGGGGTGAGTGAGCTCAGCCGCCGATGGCCGACATGGGCCGTGCGGGCTGCAGGAAACCAGGGTCGTTGATGCCGTGGCCTGGCAGCTTGGCCGCAACGCACCGCTCCCAGCGAGCGGCGAGATCGTCGTCAGAGGCCCCCGCCCGCAAGGGCGTCCGCAGGTCATTCTCCGTGGTGGCGAACAGGCAGTTCCGCAGTTGCCCGTCGGCGGTCAGCCGCACCCGGTCGCACGCAGCGCAGAAGGGCCTCGTCACCGAGCCAATGACGCCCACGGTCTGCGGCCCGCCGTCGACCAGGAATGTCTCGGCCGGTGCCGAGCCTCGCCCAGCTGGATCCGCCGGGGTCAGGCTGAACTCCGCCTGCAGCGCCGCGAGGATCTCATCAGCGGTCACCATCTGCTCACGTCGCCAGCCATGCTGGGCGTCCAGCGGCATCTGCTCGATGAAGCGAAGCTCGTAGCCGCTCGCGAGGCAGAATCGCAGCAGTTCGGCCGCCTCACCCTCGTTCACGCCGCGCATGAGCACCGTGTTGACCTTCACGGGCGCGAGGCCGGTTTCGGCGGCCGCGACCAGTCCTTTCAGCACGTCCCCCAGGCGGTCCCGGCGGGCTAGCCGGACGAACGTCTCGGGCGACAGGGTGTCCAGGGAAACGTTGATCCGGTTCAGGCCGGCTGCGTGCAGCGGCGCGGCCAGCCTGTCCAGGCCGATGCCGTTGGTGGTGAGGGATATCTCTGGCCGCGGCGTCAGGCCGGCGACCCGCTCGATGATCCCGCTGAGCCCCTTCCGCAGCAGCGGCTCACCGCCGGTGAACCGCACCTCCGTGATGCCGAGCCTGGTCACTGCTAGTTCGATCAGCCGGACCATTTCGTCGTCGGTCAGCAGCTCGGGCCTCGGCAGCCAGTCGAGGCCCTCGGCCGGCATGCAGTACGCGCACCGCAGGTTGCACCGATCCGTTACCGACACCCGCAGGTCGGTCGCGATCCGTCCGTAGGAATCGCTGAGCGCCACGCAACCTCCAAGCCCGCCAGCCGTGTCCGGCAATAATTCCAGCCTACGGCTCACCCGCAACTGGCGCACCGGGCGTCCGCTGCGCCTGCGATAGCAACGAAAACCGGCGATTGCTTCCAGGCAGTGGGAACGGGGACCGATACGAGCGGTCAGGCCGGCCGCGCCGCGCCGGTTGCCAGCGTCCCCGAGCCACTGGAGGAATCAGCAAAATCTGGCTGCAACCGGTCATACCGCCGAGTGAACAGCGGAGACGAGATCACGAAATCCGCACTGGCGCGGTTGCAGGCCACCGGGATGTTCCAGGCAACCGCCAGCCGCAGCAGCGCCTTCACATCCGGATCATGCGGATGGGGCTCCAGCGGGTCCCAGAAGAAGATGAGGATGTCAACGTCCCCATCGGCGATCCGTGCGCCGATCTGCTGGTCACCACCGAGCGGTCCACTGCGCAGGCACGTGACTGGCAGGCCTAGCTCGTCGGTCAGCAGCCGCCCGGTCGTTCCGGTCGCGACGAGGTCGTGCTGGACGAGCTCGGCGCGGTTGAATCGCGCCCACTCAGCCAGATCGGCTTTCTTGTTGTCGTGCGCGATGAGGGCGATCGTGCGGCGTACCCGATTCTCCGGGTGGGCAGCAGCCATCCCCCTAGTCTGCGGTGACCGCGTTTCCCGGCCGGGAACACGACGTTGCTCGCACGTTTCTGCTGGGCCATTATTTGCGGGTCAGCGAGGATGGTGACATGACCGTGACGGGCGCCATCTGGCGTGACCAGCTCACCGCGAGCGAGCGGGCCGTGCTCGGCCGCGTCGACGACGTCAGCCGCGTACGGCCTGATGTCCTCGTCATCGGCGGCGGGATCGTCGGCGTCAGTACGGCCTTCGCCTGCGTGGACGCCCAGGTCGGTGACGTGCTCCTGATCGATACTGGCCGGCTGGGCGGCGGCGCGACCGGCGGGGCGACCGGATTGCTGATTCCCGAGCCGCACCAGTGGAGCGACCCGGAGCCCTTCGTCGACCTGGAGCGCGCCGGGCTCGAGCGCTGGCGCGACCTGGAGGCCGCGCTGCCTGGCGGCGTGGGACTTGTGGAACTGGACTGGCTCGGCCTCGCGCCGCACGAGGGCGGCTATGCGCCGCACCAGCCGCGTGGCGTTGAGTGGCTCAATGCAGGCCGCGTCGCCGATCTCGTCCCTGGCCTCGCCCGCCCGATGGAAGGCGCGCTCATCCGCCGCCAGGGCCGGGTCAACCCGCTGCGAGCAGTTGCCCGGCTCGCTGCCCGGCTCCCCGCCGTGGCGACCGGCGTGGCTGCCACATCGGTCGAAATCAGCGGCGGCCGGATCGTCGGCGTCGGCACCTCCAGCGGAACCATCAGTCCCGGAGCTGTCGTCTTTGCCACCGGGAGACCGCCTGTACTCGACGGATTGCCGCTGCACATTCCCTCTGACCGGGTAAAGGGCCACTTGCTGGTCACCGAGCGGACCGACGTCACGCTGCCGGGCATCGTCGCGCCGCTGGCCACGCAGATCGAGAATGGCCAGCTGCTGGCGGGCGGCACCTTCGACATCGGCGACGAGACGCCAGCCGTCGTGCCGGATGTCATCGACGCGATCACCGCCGGGCTCGCCGCCGTGCTGCCACGACTGTCCGACGTCCGCATCGCCTATCAGTGGTGCTGTTTCCGGCCGCGACATCCGGACCGCCGCCCCGTCATCGACAAGGTGCCCGAGCTGGAGAACGCGTGGCTCACGTCTGGCCATTTCCGGACCGGGATACTCAACGCCCCGTCAACGGCCGCGGCGCTCAGCCGGTGGATCTCCGCTGGCGTGCCTCCCGCGGACGCGCACACCTGGTCAGCGACCCGGTTCGCCGGCCACTAGCGATGGCCGCTCGCCGTCGCGCGGTGCGACGGACTCGGCGGCGGCACGGACCAGGCGGCGATCGTCTGCGAGCCGTACGGTGAGGCCCGCCGCGTCGAGGAACTCCAGCAGCGGAATGGCGGTTCGCCGCGTCGTGCCCAGCGCCTGACGCGCCTCCGCCGCGGTGAACGGCTGCCGCAGCCCCGCCAGAATTTCCGCGGCCGCGACGTCCGCGCCGGGAGCGAGCACGACGTGCTCGCTGATCCGCATCAGCTCGCCGGCGCTGACAGCCGCGGCGATCCCGCCCGCCTGGAGCCCGAGCTTGCGCAGCCGGTTGGCGTCAGGGGACACGAACGGAGCAGCATCCAGGTCGGCACGGAGCACACGGACAGCCGCCAGGGCAGCCTCCGGCAGTGTCGCGCTGGGCTGCGAGTCAACCGGCACGATCTGGACGGCGCCGCACCAGATCCGGAATGGCGGCCTGGCCAGCGCCGCGACCAGCCGCCGGTCCGGCAGGTCGAGCGCTGCGCGCGCGGCCTCGACCGGCAGCCCGGCAGCGAGCGGCTCGGCGGCCGCGTGACCGGCCAGCACCTCCCCAAGCTGATGACCGAGCGCCCGCCAGCGGTCGGAATCCGCGAGCCACTCGCCGGCCACCGGCGGGGGCAGCTCCGCCACGCCCATGGCCAGCAGCGTGCTCGCCCGCATCAGGCCGTGCCTGGCCAGCAGGTCTGCTGCGGTGGGCCGATCCGGCCACGCCGCGAGCTGCCGAGCTGCCGCTGCGGCTGCGCCTCGCCGGGTCAGCGGGGGCGGCGCCACGTCCAGCACGACCGACCCGGCCGTTACCGCCCACGCTCCAGTCCTGCGGCTGCCGTACTCGCGCAGCAGCACCCGCTCGCCCGCGTGGAGCGGCAGCGGCTCGGCGAGGGTGAGCCGCGCCACGCCGGAGCCGAGCGGCCGCACCCTGGCGACAACCCGGGCGGATCCGACGTGCAAGGTAACCGTCCGGGCTAGCTGACCCGGGGCCTCTCGCTGACCGGGCACCCACACGGTGGCGTCGCCTGGCTGGCGGACCGGGCCAAGCCGGACGTCGATCACGTCCGTCAGGGTCCACCGGCCCGCCTGGACCAGCGCCACGCCCCGGTGCAGCTCGCCTTCGGCCGCACCCCGCACGGTGAGCGCGACCTGCGACGCACCGGCGACCGCCTCCGCCGGGTCCCCGAGCGAGTGCAGCTCGCGAACCCGGACCGGACGCATCGCGGGGGCGATGAGCAGCTCGTCGTGCGTGTGCACAGTGCCGGCCGCCAGCGTGCCGGTGACGACGGTGCTGCCGTTCGGTTGGCCGGCCACGGCCCGGTCGATCCAGATCCTGACGGGAGCACCGGGATCCGGCACGGGCAGCTGCGCACACAGCGCATCGAGCGCGGCGATGAGGTCCGGGAGGCCTGCCCCGGTCACGGAGCTGACCGCCACGGCCTGGACGTCGCCCAGGCTCGACTGCGCAAGCCGCGCGCTGGCCGCGGCGAGCGCAGGTGCCGGATCTGCGAGGTCGCTCTTGGTGACGACCAGCAGCCCGTGGCGGAAGTCCAGGGCACTGATGAGCGCCGCGTGCTCAGCCGACTGTGGCATCCAGCCCTCGTCGGCGGCCACTACGAAGATGACCGCAGGCACCGGGCCAGTCCCGGCCATCAGGGTGCTCACGAACCGCTCAGGGCCTGCTGGATCGGCGATAGCAAGCCGGGTCCCTGAGGGCAGCGCCAGCCAGCCAGGGCCCTGACCGTTGGCACGGCCCTCCACCGCACGCTGACCTGGCTCGCCCCCGGTGAGCGCGTGGATCAGCGCCGACTTTCCATGGCCGCCCTGGCCGGCCGTCACGAGGACGTGGCTGACAAACGCTCCCGACACACCGTCTCCTAGCCGGCCGCTGCCTGGACGGCGGACATGAGCAGCTCGTCGTCCGCTGGCGCGACCGCACGCAGGTCCAGCAGCAATCGGCTGTCCTCGATGCGGCCCACAACGGCAGGCAGCGCTCCCCTGCGAACTGCAGGCCCCGCGCGCAGCGGCACAGCGAGAGCCGTCGGCAGGCTGACGGCGGTGCTCGGCAGCTCCACGCCGGGAGCCCCGCCCCCGCCCACTGCAGCGGCGGTGGCCTCGACCCGGGCGTCGATCCCCGCGCTTGCCAGCGCGCTCGCGATCTGCCTGGCGCGCTCGGCGAGCCCGGCCGGGTCGGCCGATAGCTGCTCGGCCACTGGTGCAGGCGGCCCGGCCAGCGTGGCTTCCAGCGCCGCGATGGTGAGCTTGTCCACCCGGAGCGCGCGGGCCAGCGGGTGCCGCGCCAGGCTGGCCACGAGGTCTGCCCGGCCGAGTAGCAGGCCCGCCTGCGGACCGCCGAGCAGCTTGTCAGCGCTCGCGGTCACCAGTGCCGCGCCCTCCTCCAGCCAGCTGCTGGCGTCCGGCTCATCGGGCAGCAGCGGATGCGGCTGCAGCAGGCCCGAGCCGATGTCGCCGACGACCGGTACGCTCAGCCCGGCCAGCTCGGCGACGGAGGCGGCAGCGGTGAATCCCTCGATCCGATAGTTGGACGGGTGCACCTTGAGCACGAACGCGGTCTCGGGGCCGATCGCCGCTGCGTAGTCCGCTGCTGTGGTGCGGTTGGTGGTGCCGACCTCACGGATGCGAGCGCCCGTCGATTCGAGCAGGTCCGGCAGCCGGAATCCGTCCCCGATCTCGATCAGCTCGCCCCTGCTCACGACGATCTCGCGCCCGGCGGCCAGCGCGGTCGCCGCCAGCACCAGGCCAGCCGCGTTGTTGTTGACGACGTGCACCGCCTCTGCGGACGGCACCGCCGCTGCCAGCGCGCTGAGCAGCCCCCGACCGCGGCGACCGCGGCGCCCGGTCGCCAGGTCAAATTCCAGGTCGGCGCTGCCGGCGGCAGCCTGCACCGCGTCCCTGGCCGCTGCCGACAGCGGCGCGCGGCCGAGATTGGTGTGCAGCAGTACCCCGGTCGCGTTGAGGACCGGAGTCAGCGTCGTGGCCCGCGCGGGGAGCGACTCCGCCGCGCTGTCGGCGACAGCCGACGGGTCGATCTCGCCCGCCCGCGCGCGCTCCTGGGCGTCCCTGACCGCCGACAGCACGATCGGCCGCCCGAGCCGGCGTTCCGCCGCCGCCAGTCTCGGATCGGCCAGAATCGCGTCGGTGCGCGGGGTCAGCCTGCGGAGGTCCACGAGCGCGACCATACCTGCCGGTAGGCGCGACGGGCAGAGGCTGAACAGCTCCACGGCGGCGATTTACCAGCACTTTGCCGAAGGAAGACGTGAGCAGGCACTCCGGGGTGTAAGTCTTTAATTATCCGATTGCGATGGGAAGAGGACGAGATGGACCCACAAGGCCGTATCCCGCTACGGCGTGGCAGCGTCTGCGGGCTGTTGCTCATTGTGCTAGGACTCTGGGGCGGCCTGGCCCCGCTCATCGGCCCGTACCTGCATTTCGGGTACACGCCGGACAAGACCTGGCATTACAGCTCAGGACGCTTGTACTACTCGATCATCCCGGCGGCAGCGGTGCTGGTCGGCGGCTTGCTTGCCGTCCTCTCGCGCAACCGAGGCCTCGGTATATTCGCTGGCCTGGTCGCCACGCTCGGTGGCATCTGGTTCAGCCTCGGCCAGACCTTCGTGACGGTCGTGCTGAAGAAGTCCTTCCCGGTTGGCAAGCCGATCCTGCACGCCGGTGCGACGCTGACCGGGCTGCGCGCCACCCTCGAGACGCTCCTGCTCTTCGGCGGGCTAGGCCTGCTGGTGGTCCTCGTCGGCGCACTGGCGATGGGACGTTTCTCGATGATCGCCGCCACCGACATCGACGTGGACACCGACTACTCGGAATTCCACACCGGCCAGACCGCGGCGGTCGGATAACCGCCGTTCTTCGCGATAGCCGGGTCGCCGGGCGGTGGTATCGGCCGTCAGGCGACCCGGCGTGCTCCAGGGCCGGGCACCGGCGTGACCTGCTTGGCTGAGTCGAGCACATGGCCGGCCGAGCAGGCCAGCTGCAGCTGAACGGGCGCGCCGCAGTCGCGGTGCGTCAGCTCTACGGGCGGTCCGTCTGCCTGCGCCACGTACTTGTCCCCCCAGCCGAGCAGGGCCACCATCACGGGGTACAACTCGACGCCCTTGTCAGTCAGCCGGTACTCGCTGCGCGGTCGCTGGCCTTCGTCCTGATAGGGCGTCTTGCGCAGGATCCCGTCGCTGACCAGCCGGGATAGCCGGCTGCTCAGCACCTGCCTGGGCATGCCGGTGCGTCGCTGCATGTCATCGAATCTGCGCACGCCATTGAACGCCTCGCGCAGCACCAGGAATGCCCATTTCTCGCCGACGACGGCCAGCGCGGCCGCGATCGTGCAGCCAGCCGTGTCGTAGTCGAGCGCCCACGGTCGAGTCACGCCCCCAGGCTAGGTCTACTTGACAGACTTAGCAAGCAAGGCCAGGCTGGGTCTATGGATCGAACCCTGGCCGGTGCCGCAGTCCTGCGGCGGGCCGATCCGGCCGATTCGGCCGCCATTCGCCAGTTCGTTTGCGACCTGTCACCGCGCTCCCAGCGGCTGCGGTTCTTTGCCTGCGTAGCGCCGCCCAGCACCGGCTTGCTGCGTGCCCTCTGCGGCACGACAGGCCGGGCCGACGTCCTGCTCGTCACGGATAGCGAGGGCACGGTGATCGCCCACGGCATGGCTGCGGACGAGCCCGCTCGCGAGGGTCTGGAGAGCAGCATCGGCCTCGTCGTCGCCGACGACTGGCAGCGACGCGGTCTGGGCACTGTGCTGCTGCGCACGCTGACAGCCCGCGCCGCCCGACGCGGTGTCGGCTCCCTGGTTCTTGAGGTACTGCCCGACAACCACGTGATGCTCGGCATCATCAGCCGGCGATGGCCGGGCGCGCCCGTCGAGCGGACCCCGGACGCGCTCGTGTACCGGCCCGCTATCCGGTCCGGATTCGCCAGCCCAGCAGGAGGAGACCACCGTGCACCCGGCCGATCTGCCGCCTAATCACGCTGCACCCGCTGCCATCCAGGCGCCCCGCGATCGCAGCTACGACTGGGATGATCCGGCGCCGTCAGCAGCCGCCGCGAGGGACCGCGACGGGCTGGCATTCCTGCAGGCCATCCTCGCAGGCGAGCTCCCCGGCCCGCCGGTGGCCCGCACGCTGGACTTCACGCCCGTGTCGGTCGACGTCGGCGAGGTCGTCTTCGAGTTCACCCCAGCCGAGTTCCACTACAACCCCATCGGGTCCGTGCACGGGGGCGTCCTCGCCACGCTCTGCGATTCCGCGTGCGGCTGTGCGGTACAGAGCATGCTGCCAGCGGGTGCTTTCTACACGAGCCTGGACCTGAGCGTGAAGTTCCTCCGCCCGGTGACCTCGGCCACCGGCCGGATGACGTGCGGGGGAACCGTCACCCACCTCGGCACCCGCTCCGCCCTGGCGCAAGCGCGGCTAACCGACTCACGCGGCAAGCTGTTCGCGCACGCCACGTCGAGCTGCATGATCTTCCGTCCGGCTCAGCCGGCGTAGAGACCGTCGATCACGTCCGCGTACTTGGCGTGCACGACCCGCCGCTTCAGCTTGAGCGTCGGCGTGAGCTCTTCGCTCTCCGCCGTCCACTCCACCGGCAGCAGCTCCCAGTACTTGATCTGCTGCACGCGGGCCAGCTTTGAGTTGGCGGCCTTGACCGCGCGGCCGACTTCGGCCAGCACCTCCGGATGAGCCGCCAGCTCAGCGAGCGACGCCTCCCCCATGCCCCGTGCCTTAGCCCAGGCAGGCGCGACTCCTCCGTCCAGCGTCAGCAGCGCAACCAGGTAAGGCCGACGGTCGCCGAAGGCCAGCGCCTGGCCGATGAGCGGATGGGCGACGAGGAGGTTCTCCACTGCCGCCGGCGATACGTTCTCGCCCCCGGCGGTGATGATCAGCTCTTTCTTCCGGTCGACGACGGACACGAAGCCGTCGGCGTCAATGCTCCCGATGTCGCCGGTGTGCAGCCAGCCGTCGGCGTCGATCAGGTCAGCGGTCTGCTCGGGCTGGTTCAGGTAGCCGGGCGTGTTCAGCGGGCTGCGGGTCAGGATCTCGCCGTCGGGCGCGATCCTCACCTCCGCGCCCGCTACCGGCTGACCGACCGTGCCGAGCCGGAACGCGCGCGAGATGTTCGTCGTGAACGCGCCGGTGGTCTCGCTCATCCCGTACACATCCAGGATCTGGATGCCAAGGCCGGCGAAGAAGGTCGCGACCTCTGTCGGCAGCGGCGCCGCGCCGGCCAGGAACGTGTCGGTGTCGCCCAGCCCGAGCAGGCTTCTGATCGGCCGCAGCACCTGGTCGTCAGCCGCCGCGAACCGGGCCGCCAGCTCGTCGGACGTGGTCTGGCCGTACTGGGTGCTGCGCACGTATTCAAGCCCGGTCGCCATTGCATTGCCGACCGCCGCGCGCCTGGCCTCGTCCTGCTCGGCGGCCAGCAGCGCCTGCAGGCCCGCCATGATCTTCTCGTAGATCCGCGGCACGCCGAAGAACGCCGTGGGCTTGACGGCGCCGAGGGTCGCGACAAGCTGATTCACCGCGTCGTGGCAGAAGTAAATGTCGCCCGCGTGGCAGACCCCGAGGTAGAGCGTGAGCATCCGCTCCGCGATGTGAGCCATGGGCAGGTAGGAGACCCAGCGCACGTGCATGGGGGCGTTCCCGCCGGCCTCAGCGGTGGCAACCTCGTAGAGGGCGTTGGCGTGGGTAATGATGACGCCCTTCGGATTCCCCGTGGTACCGGAGGTGTAGAGCAACGTAACGGGGTCGTCGGGCCGGACTGCCGCCGTCCTGCCAGCCACGACATCGGGCGCATCGGCCAGCCGCTGCGCGCCGCGCGCCGAGAAAGCTGACCAGCTCAGGTACCCCTCCTCGGCCGGACAGGCAGCGGCATCACGGACGATGACGGTTCGCACCGACGGCAGCTGCGGCAGCACCTGCTGCCAGCGGGCGAGCTCTCCGGCGCCGTCGAGCACGGCGATCGTCGCATCGCAGTTGCTCGCCATGAACGCGATCTGTTCCGGCGCGCTCGTCGCGTAGAAGGTCACGGGCACCCCGCCTGCGTGCAGCACCCCCAGGTCTGCGAGCACGTGCTCGACGCAGTTGGGCAGCATGAGCGCGACCTTCTCCCCCGGCGCGAGGCCGAGCTCGACGAAGCCAGCCGCCAGTTCCAGCGCCTTCTGCCGGGCCTGCGCCCAGGTCAGGGTCTGCCACGGGCCGCCGTCCTCGCGGTCGGACAAGGCTGGCAGCGTTCCAAACTGCGTGGCCGTATCAGCCAGCGCGTCGCACAGCGTCTTGTGTCCCCAACGCGCCCACATGGCTGCCCGCTGGTCGGCGATCTCGCTCATCACGGCGTCCTTCCGCCCTCGACTGCCTGACCGTCATGGCACCACGCCGACAGCTAGGTCCGCAAGATGCGGGAGAACGCTTGAGTCAGGCGGCGAAACCCCGGCCGACCGGCACGATCTGCGTGCCCAGCGGCAGGAGCGTGATCGGAATGATCTTGAAACTCGCCAGGCCCAGCGGAATGCCGATGATGGTCAGGCACAGCAGCACGCCGGCCACCAGGTGCCCGAGCGCGAGCCACCAGCCGAAGAGGATGACCCAGAGCACGTTGCCGATCATCGAGCCGACCCCGGCGCTCGGCCGCCGCTCGGCGGTACGGCCAAAGGGCCAGAGCACATAACCGGCAATGCGGAACGCCGCGATCCCGAAGGGAATCGTGATGATCAGGACGAAGCAGACGATGCCCGCCAGCACATAGGCAAGAGCCATCCAGAAGCCCTCGAGCACGAGCCAGATGATGTTCAGAATCCCGCGGAGCACTCGGCAACTCCCTCGTTGATCACGTCACCACGATCGCACGCCAGCGGCCACGAGGGTTCACTCCCAGCGGGTGATGACTGCGCTCGCGGGCCAGCGCACTGTCAACTCTGGGACCGTCGTCAACCCGGTGGCGGTCGGCACCCTCTCAGCTGGAGGACTACGTGAGCATTCCGCGGCAAAGCAGCTCGGTCGACCAGGCGACCAGGGACATCCTCTCGGAACTCGCCAGGGGCGACGCCGGCGCTCTCGGCGAAGCGGCGAACCTGCGCGAGCAGCTGCGCGCCGAGAGCCACCTGGACGCCAAGTGCTTCGCGCTCGTGAAGATCGCGGCGCTGATCTCGCAGGACGCCGCGCCCGCTTCCTACCTGTTCCAGGTGCAGCTCGCGCTGGACGCCGGCTGCTCACCGCGGGAGATCCTCGGCGTGCTCACGGCGATCGCGCCGCAGACTGGCATTCCCAAGATCGTGGCCGCGGCGCCGGAGATCATGATCGCGCTCGGCCTCGAGCTGCCCGAAGAAGCCAGCGTCTGAGCCGCTCGGCGGCAGGAGGGATATCAGATGTTCGGACCAAGGGTCGTGCGGCGCCGTCCGCTGCTGCGCGCCGCGGTGGTGGGTGGCACGGCGTACGCCGCCGGCCGCCGCTCCGCTGATGCACGAAACGCCGAGGCGTACCAGCAGTCAGCGCAGCAGGCGCCAGCGCCCGCAGCGCAGCAGGGTGCCCCCAGCGAGTCTTCGATGCTCGACCAGCTCGGCAGGCTCAACGCCCTGCATCAGCAGGGTGCGCTGACCGACGAAGAGTTCGCCGCCGCCAAGGCCAAGCTGCTGGGCTAGCGGCTACCAGCTTCGGAGCACGCTGGTGGTGCGACCAGCCCGCGCAGCACGCCGCCGCCGTCACCGCGCGGAGGCTGCCAGCCCCGCCGCGCCAACGACGGGTCCCGCCTCCCCAGTGGCAGACTTGCCTGCGCGGGAGGTCACTATGGCACATCCAGTCGTGCATTTCGAGATCAGCGGCCCGGACGACCGTCGGCTCGCCGACTTCTACGCCAGCCTGTTCGGATGGCGGATGCAGCCCGTGCACGGAATCGATTACATCCTCATCGACACCGGCGCGGCAGGCATAGGCGGCGGCATCGCGAAGGTTACCGACGCGCGGCCCGCGACTACCTTTTACATCGAGACCGACGACCTGCAGTCCGCGCTCGACAAGATCAACCTGGTGGGCGGCAAGACGGTCACGCCCATCACCGAGCTGCCCGGCATGGCCACCTATGCGATCTTTGAGGACCTCGACGGCCTCGCGGTCGGCCTGGTGCTCGGGCCCACCGCCCCTGGCGCGTCCCCGCCGCAGCCAGCGCCGGCCGGCGAGATTCCCGCTGACCCGGGTGCCGCGCCGGTGAACTGGTTCGAGGTGCTCGGCACCGACGTCAGGCGCAGCCAGCAGTTCTACACCGAGATCTTCGGCTGGCACCTCGCTGCCGCCACGCCGGGCTACGCGATGGTCGATACCGGGACCACCCGCGGCATCCGTGGCAGCATCGGGGCCGGCGAGCCCGGCCCCTGGACCACCGTCTACGCCAGCGTCCCTGACGTGGCGGCCGTGCTCGCCAGGGCGACCGAGCTGGGCGGCTCGCGCGTGCACGGGCCAGTCGCGGTCGATGATCACATGCAGACCGGCGCGCTGCACGACCCGGCCGGCAACATCGTCGGCGTCTACCACCACGCGCCGCACTGACCTCAGACCCCCAGCCCAGTTGGCTCAGCTAGTCGCCGAGGGGTCCAGCAGGCCGCGGCGCCGACGCAGCGTGGTGTCGGCCTTGCTGAACAGCATGTCGACCACGACACCGATGATCAGGATCACGATGATGACCGCCGTCACCCCCGCGAAGTCTGACTGGCTCTGGTCGCTGTTGAGCAGCACGCCGAGGCCTGGTGGCCCGACGATCGAGACGACCAGTTCGCCGGCCATCAGGCTGCGCCAGGCAAACGCCCAGCCCTGCTTCAGTCCGGCCACGAACGCGGGCAGCGAGGCAGGTATGACCAGGTACCGGTACAGGTTCACCCCGCGCAGCCCCATGGTCCGCCCAGCCCGCAGCAGCAGTGGCGGGGTGTAGTCCACGCCGGTGATGATGCCGTTGGCAATGGATGGCGCCGCGCCCATGATCATCACGAAGACGATCGCGGCCTCGCCCTGGGTGAACAGGATGATCGCGAGCGGGTACCACGCGATCGATGGCATGGTCTGCAGGCCGGTGATGATCGACCCGATCGCGGCCCGCAACGGCGGGATCCTGGCCACGAAAAGGCCGATGACCGAGCCGACCAGCAGGGCGACGAGATAGCCGATGACGGCTCGCTCCATGGTGACGCCCACGGCGGCCGGGATCTGCCCGTTCGCCAGCAGGTGCCACAGCTCGGGCAGCACCTCGCCCGGGCCCTTGAACACGTAGGGCTTCCAGCCGGTCAGGTGCACGATCTCCCAGATCGCGAAGACCAGTACGAGCGCGAGCAGCTTGGGCCACGTCGCGGCCCACGCCCTGCGCGCGAGCCGGGACCGACCGCGGTCCTGCGCCGGGCCGAGATCCAGCTTGTCCAGTCCGTACAATGCCTGGTCAGTTGCCATGCCGGCCCATCTCCTCCCGCAATCGGTCGGTGAGCGTGGCCGCCAGCTTGGCCACCTCCGGACTGTCAATCCGGCGCGGGCCGAGACGCGGCACTGCGTACTCCTCGATGACGCGACCGGGCCGGCTGCTCAGCACGACGACGCGGTCGCCGAGCCGGGCTGCCTCGCGGACGTTGTGGGTGACGAACAGCACCGTGAGCGTCCGGTCCGCGCTGATCCGCTCGATCTCGTCATGCAGCAGATCCCTCGTCATCGCGTCGAGCGCGCCGAACGGCTCGTCCATGAGCAGCACGTCCGCGTCCTGCGCGAGCGCCCTGGCCAGTGCGACGCGCTGCCGCATGCCACCGGACAGCTCGTGCGGCCGCTTGTCCGCGAAGCCGGTGAGCCGCACCGCCGCGATCAGCTCGTCGACCTGCACGCGTCGGGCGGCCTTCGGCACTCCGCGCGCCCGCAGCGCCAGCTCGACGTTCCGGCCGGCCGTCAGCCAGGGGAACAGGGCCGGCTCCTGGAACATGAGGCCGACCCGGCGGCTGCCGGTGTCCACCTGGCCGGCCGTCGGCTTGTCCAGGCCGGCCACGAGATTGAGCAGGGTGCTCTTGCCGCAGCCCGACGCCCCGATGATGCAGACGAACTCGCCGTCGCGCACGGTCAGCGACACCCGGTCCAATGCGAGCAGGTCGCTGCCGCCGGTCCGGTACGCCTTGCTGACCTCGGTCAGCTGTACGGCTGGCGCGGCTGACGCCCCCGGCAGGCTCACCGGGGGCGTCAGCTCGTTCGCGCGCAGGCTCACGACCCGACCGTCGACTGGCCGTCGGCCGTCAGCAGCGTGTTCAGCGGGCCTAGGTCGTAGATCGACCGCAGGTTGCTGACCGGCTGGAGCAAGCCGAGAGACACCGCGTGCTGAGCGTCGGTGAGGAGTGACGACTCGATCGGGTCGTTCGTGAAGGTGACCTGGTCGAAGGACGCGGCCAATGCCGACGACTTGAGTCCCTTGCCGGTCAGCGCCGCGAGCTCGGCATTGGCCGCCGTCTCGGCGGCGGACTTGTTGCTGGCGATGTAGGAGTTGGCCTCGATCTGGCCCTTGAGCAGGCCATTCACGACCGCGGGGTTCGCCTTCAGGAAGCTCTGGGTCACCACGAGATCGGTGGTGACGAACTGCCCACCGGGCCACAGGCTCGCCTCGTTGACCAGGACGTGACCGCCGTCGGCGACCATCTCAGCGTCGTAAGGAGCGGGCTCCCAGCCCCCGGCCAGCTGCCCGGACTGGAACTGGAGCACCGCCGCGGAGTTCGGGGTGACCGGCGTGACGGGGACGTCACCGCCGCCGGTGGTCGTCGTGCTCAGGCCCTTGGTCTTCAGCCAGTAGCGCAGCGACACGTCCTGGGTGTTGCCCAGCGATGGCGTCGCCAGCTTCTGCCCCTTGAGCTGGCTCGCGCTGGTGATGCCGTTCTTGACCACCAGCTCCGCACCGCCGGAGGCCGCACCGGAGACGACCTTGATCAGCGACCCGTTCGACTTCTGCCACGTGCTGATCGTCGGGTTCGGGCCCACGTAGGCCGCGTCGAGCTGGCCGGCCAGCAGCGCCGTCGCCTCCTCCGTTCCGGTGCTGTAGGGATGGATCTGGAGAGTGACGTTCGGGCCGAGGTTCTTGGTGAAGAAGCCGTTCTTGACCCCGATCAGGGCCGGCGCGTGGGTGATGTTCTCCAGGAAGCCAAGCCGCAGCACGACCTTCTTGGCTGCCGTACCTGTGGCGTCCCCTCCTGCGCCACCGCTGGCGGCTGACGAGCTGCAGCCCGCCGCGAGCAAGGCCACGCCCGCGGCGGCGATCCAGACAGTCAGTCTCCTCATGAGTCCACCTTTTCCTATCGATTTACTAGGCTAGATTCCAGCCTACAATACTGATAGGAAAGGTTGCCAGCCGGGGTTAGCTGCCCTGGTCTCCCGCGTCCTGCAGCGTGACGCCCTGGACCGCGGGGGCGAACTTGTCCAGGCAGGACTGAAGTTCGGCGACGTTGGCGGCAGACGCCTTCGTGGTGTCGAACCGGATGCCGTAGACCACGTTGACGGTCGTGCGCTTGGCGGGCAGCGCCAGCGGCGGGGCGTTCTGGATGCGCGAGCACGCCGCCCTGACGTGCATCGCCGTGACGGCCGACGTGCCCTGACTGAAGTTGACCACCATCCACTGCTGAGCCAGCGCCGCGTCCATTTTCGCGCACCCGGTCAGTCCGAGTGCCGCGACGATGCCAGCAGCCGCGACCGCTACGACCCCGTTACCTTTGACTTTGGGTTGACGTGCCCGCACGCCCGACACTCTAAGCCACGCACCGGTCCGCATCGGCAAAGGCCATCGGAGCGCCCATCGCATGACACCCTTGGTGCCAGGTAGTTAGCCGCAGCAGGAGGTGCGATGGCTGGCCTGATCGAGGACTACGCGTTAATCGGGGACATGCAGACCGCGGCGCTCGTCGGGCGCGACGGCTCGGTGGACTGGCTATGCCTGCCCAGGTTCGACTCCGACGCATGCTTCGCCGCGCTGCTCGGCGATGAGCGCAACGGGCAGTGGCGGATCTGCCCGACGACCGTCGACGGACCGGTGTCCCGGCGCGGCGAGGTCAGCAGGCAGTACCTGGGTGACTCGCTCATCCTCGAGACGACCTGGCGCACCTTCAGCGGCGCCGCGCGCGTCATCGATTTCATGCCGCCCCGCGACGGCGCCGACCCCGTCCTCGTGCGGATCGTGGAAGGACTCGAGGGCAGCGTCGAGATGGAGTCCGTGCTGCGGCTGCGGTTCGGCTACGGCAAGGTGATGCCGTGGGTGCGCCGCAACGGAACCGACATCCGGGCCATCGCAGGGCCCGACTCGGTCTGCTTCCACGGCTCGATCCGCAGCGTCGGGCAGAACATGGCGCACGAGGCCGTCTTCGACGTCAAGCCAGGCGACCGGCACTGGTTCGTGCTCACCTGGAAGCAGTCGCACCTCGCGCCGGACCCGTGCATCAGCGCCGACCTCGCGCTCGCGCAGACCAAGGCGTTCTGGTCCGGCTGGGCGTCAGCGTGCACCTACCACGGCCCCTACCGGGAAGCCGTCATCCGGTCGCTCATCACCCTCAAGGCCCTGACCTACGCGCCAACCGGCGGGATCGTCGCCGCACCCACGACATCGCTGCCCGAGGACATCGGCGGCGTGCGGAACTGGGATTACCGGTACTGCTGGCTCCGCGACGCGACCATCACGCTGGAAGCGCTGCTGCGCACCGGTTACACGGCCGAGGCCGAAAGCTGGCGGCAGTGGCTTGGCCGTGCCATCGCGGGCGACCCGAAGGACGTCCAGATCATGTACGGGGTTGGCGGCGAGCGACGGCTCGCCGAGTGGGAAGTCAGCTGGCTGCCCGGCTACGAGCGGTCGGCGCCGGTCAGGGTCGGCAACGCCGCCGTGGACCAGCGCCAGCTGGATGTCTACGGCGAGGTAACGGACGCGCTGACCCTGGGCCGCCAGGCCGGGCTCGGGTTCGACAAGCACACCTGGAGCCTGCAGAAGAAGCTGCTGGACTTCCTCGAGAAGCACTGGGACGAGCCGGACGAGGGGATCTGGGAGGTACGCGGGCCGCGCCGGCACTTCGTGCATTCCAAGGTGATGGCGTGGGTGGCCTTCGACCGTGCCATCCGCCTCGTCGAGGAGGGCAACCCCGGGCCGCTGCAGCGGTGGCGAGACATCAGGGAGCAGATCCACCAGCAGGTCTGCGACCATGGGTATGACGCGGACCGCGGCGTGTTCACCCAGTACTACGGAAGCGCCGAGCTCGACTCGTCGGTGCTGCTGATCCCGGAGGTGGGCTTCCTGCCGCCGGACGATCCGCGCGTCGTCTCGACCGTCCGGGTGCTGCGACGCGAGCTGATGCGAGACGGGCTGATGCTTCGCTATACCCAGCCGGCCCTGGGCACCAGCGGAATTGCCGAGGTTGACGGCCTGCCTGGCGCCGAGGGCGCGTTCCTGGCCTGCAGCTTCTGGCTTGTCAACGCACTGCATCTGATCGGTGAGTATGACGAGGCGGTTGGCGTGTTCGAGCGCCTGCTCGCGCTCCGCAACGATCTCGGGTTGCTGAGCGAGGAGTACGACCCACGCTACGGGCGGCAGGTGGGCAATACGCCGCAGGCGTTCAGTCACGTGCCCCTCATCCAGGCGGCGCTGAACCTGGAGCAGCACGCAACTCACCATTGCCGCCGCCCCGCGGACGTCACCGGGGTTCCCGGGGGGTGACTCAGGCCGCGAATCCGGGTGCGGGCGTACCGGCGCGGCGATGGCAGACTGGCGGGTAGCCATGCCACCCCGTCCGCACATTCTGATCGTCAACGGCCGTAAGGTCAGCCAGCCGGTCTTCATCCTCGGCGCGCCCCACTCCGGCACGGAGGTGCTGGGCCGCGCGCTCAAGCGCTCCCGTGGCTTCCACGTCACGATCGGCCAGGAGGCCGTGCAGGGCGTGGTCTATGCGTTCGCGCGGAGCCCGTCGATTCAGCGCGGGCGCGGCGGCGCCGCCGCAACGGTACTGCGCGACGCGTTCGCTCAGGCCTGGCAGGTTACCCCGCACAGCTGCCTGACGTGCTCGCCCCTGTGCCGCGAGGCGGGCGGGGTGGCGGACCGGGCCAGCTGCATCTCGGAGCGAGAGATCGTCAGGTACGGTGACGCCAGCCCGGACCTGATGTACTGCGCTGCCGATCTGGTGGCCGCCTTCCCTGATGCCAGGTTGCTCCAGCTCATCAGGGACGGCCGCGACGTGGTCGCGGCCATGCTCGCCGATCCGCAGGCTCTCGGCTGGTTCAAGCCAGGCGTTGCCAACGCCGAGACCGAGTTCCCCAACCCGTTCCTCGGCATCGAGACCGAGCAGGACCTCTCGATCTGGCCGGAGCTCAGCCCGGCAGGCAAGTGCGCCATGCGCTGGCGCGGATCGGTGCGCGCCATGGCCCGGCTCCGCGGCGCGATGGCTGCGGATCAGCTCACCACGCTGCGCTACGAGAGCGTCGTCCGGCAGCCGGCCGCCACAGCCGCCGCGATGTCCGGCTTCGTGGGTGACTCTATCGAGCAGGTCCAGCTGTCGGGCGCCGGGCGCAATGGCCTCGCGGCTGCCGAGCCAGGATCCTGGCGCCGGCTGCTGACCCCGGCTCAGCTCGGCGAGATCGAGTCAATCGCCGGACCAGACCTGCGCCGCGTCGGGTATCACGACTAGGCCGCCGACACCGGGGCGTCTGCGGCCGACCCGCCTGGCACAGACTCCTGGCTGGCGAACTGCGTCCGGTAGAGGTCGGCGTACAGGCCGCCCGCCGCGAGCAGGCCCTCGTGCTGACCGTGCTCCACCACCCGGCCGCCGTCGATCACGAGTATCTGATCCGCCTCCCGGATCGTAGACAGCCGGTGTGCGATCACCAGCGAGGTCCGGCCGGCCAGCGCCGTCTTGAGCGCCCGCTGCACGGCTGCCTCGGACTCCGAATCCAGGTGCGCGGTCGCCTCGTCGAGGACGACCACGCTCGGCGCCTTGAGCAGCAGCCGTGCCAGCGCGATGCGCTGCTTCTCGCCGCCCGACAGCCGGTACCCGCGATCGCCCACGACCGTGTCCAGGCCGTCGGGCAGCAGCGTCACCAGATCCCAGATCTGCGCCGCCTGGCAGGCCAGGATCAGCTCCTGCTCGCTGGCCTCCGGCCGGGCGTACAGCAGGTTCGCCCGGATCGTGTCGTGATACAGGTGCGCGTCCTGGGTCACCACACCGACGACGTCATGCAGCGACTCCAGCGTGACATCACGGATGTCGGTGCCGCCGATCCTCACAGCGCCTGACAGCGGGTCGTACATCCGGGCCACCAGGTGAGTGGTCGTGGTTTTGCCAGCCCCTGACGGGCCTACGAGGGCAGTCAGCTTCCCCGCGGGGGCAGCGAAGCTCACGTCGGTCAGCGCCTGCTGGCCCGGCCCGGCCTTTTCCGGCACCGGCAGGGCGATCGACTCCAGCGAGGCCAGCGAGACCTCCGATGCCGTCGGGTACCGGAAGCTCACGTGATCGAATTCGATGTCCGGCGCCGAGCCCGTCCCGGCGCGACCGGCCGCGGGCAGCGAGGTCGCTCCCGGCCGCTCGTCGATCAGCGGTCTGAGGTCGAGCACCTCGAACACCCGGTCGAAGCTGACGAGCGCGGTCATGTAATTGACCTGGACATTGGACAGCGACGTGATCGGCCCGTACAGCCTGGTCAGCAGCGTGGCCAGGGCCACCATGCTGCCCAGCTGCATGGTGCCGTGGATGACCAGCTCTCCACCGAGTCCGTAGACCACCGACTGCGACATGGTGGCCAGCAGGCTCAGCCCGGTGACCAGCGCGCTGCCCCACAACGCGGTGAGCACGCCGATGTCCCTGACCCGGCCGGCCCGGCCGGAGAACAGGCTGAGCTCATCTGCCGGGCGCCCGTAGAGCTTCGCCAGCATGGCGCCGGCCACATTGAAACGCTCCGTCATCGTGGAGCCGAGCTGCGCATCCAGCTGCATCGACTCCCTGGTGAGCCGCTGGAGCCGGCGTCCAACCCGGCGCGCCGGATACAGGAACGCCGGGATGAGCACGAGCACGACGAGGGTGACCTGCCAGGAGTAGACGACCATCGCGGCCAGCACGAGGACCAGCTGCAGCGTGCTGGAGACCACCGACGACAGGGTGGACGTCAGCGCTTGCTGCGCACCGATGACATCGCTGTTGAGCCGGCTGACCAGCGAGCCGGTCTGGGCCCTGGTGAAGAACGCGATCGGCTGCCGCTGCACGTGGCCGAACACCTGCGTGCGCAGGTCGTAGATGAGGCCCTCGCCTACCCGCGAGGTGAAGTAGCGCTGGACGACCGACAGGAACGCGTCGAAAAGCGCTAGCCCGGCCATGATCCCGGCCACGCCGAGCACCACGGAAGGGTTCTTCGGCAGGATGCCCCTGTCGATCACGATGCCCAGCAGCACCGGATACGCGACGGTCACCGCGGCGTCCAGCGCCGCCGCCACCAGGAAGATCGCCAGCTCCAGCCGGTAAGGCCTGGCATAACTCGCGATCCGGCGTACCGTGCCCGGCTTGAGCTTCTGTTTCGTGACCGTCGGATCGCGGGTGAAGCCGCGCATCGCGTGGAACTGGGCGTGCATGGTCATGGTCGGTGAACCTAGCCGGCCCGGCGGATCATCCCGGCTCCGCTCACGGCGAACTGGGCACCGAGGCGCCTTGGCCTGCCGCGCGGGCTAGTTCTGCCTGGTCAGCAGTTCCTTCTGCGCCGCGCGCTCGGCTCTCGCCTGCTCGTCCAGGGTCCGGGCGGGCGCCTGCTGGAGCAGCGCCTTGGTCGCCCGCGCGGCCGCGGGGTCCGTCGTGAGCAGTTCCTTGACCAGCTGCTCGATGGCCGCGGTCAGCTCGGCCGCTGGCACCACTCGCTCGGCGAGTCCGTACCGCTCAGCCTCCCCGGCGCTGACCTTGCGCGCTGTCAGGCACAGCTCGACCGCCCTCGGCAGCCCCACGATCTCGACCAGCGGCTTGGTCCCGGTCAGATCGGGCACCAGGCCGAGGGCTGGCTCTTTCATGCAGAGTGTCGCGTCATCGGCGAGCACGCGCAGGTCGCAGGACAGTGCCAGCTGGAACCCGGCTCCGATAGCGTGGCCCTGGACCGCTGCAATCGACACGAACTGCGGATTCCTGAGCCAGCGGAAGCCGGCCTGATACCCGGCCACCTCGTCCTCGAAGCCAGGGTCTGACGGGTCGGCCCCGCGCCCTTCGCCCGGCACCCCGTCGGAGGAGAACATGCGCAGGTCGATGCCCGCGCAGAAGGACGGGCCCGCGCCCGTGACGACCACGACCCGGACGCTCGCTGGCAGGCCCGCTCCGATCTCAGCCAGGCGATTCCACACCAAGGGCGTCATGGCGTTACGGCGCTCAGGGCGGTTCAGCGTGACGGTGGCTACCTCGTCGGTGATGACGAGCCTTACCCCGGCACTCTCAGTAGTCATATCGGACATGGCATCATCCTGGCAGTCTGCGCCAGCCCCCCGGAGCCAGGCTCATGCCTTCGACTTCGCCTTGCCCCTGGTGGCGCCGCCCCGGCCGCGCAGGGAAACGCCGCTCTCGCTCAGGATCCGGTGAATAAAGCCGTAGGACCGTCCGGTCGACGAGGCCAGGGAGCGGATGCTCTCACCCGCGCTATAGCGCTTCTTCAGGTCCGATGCCAGCTTCGTGCGGTCGGCACCGGTGACCCTGGTGCCCTTCCTCAGAGTCTCGGTCACGCCTACCTCCCGGGGTTGAGCCGCAGTGACCGCTGCCTTGCCGTATCTGGCCATGATCACCCATTAGCCCGCCGTCGGCTACCCGGACGGCATCAAAAGATCATTTTCTTTTAGCGATCATGCCAGCGCGACGAGGTCGGCCAGTTCCTCGCTCCAGGCGTCCTCCACGCCGTCCGGCAGCAGCACGACCCGCTCTGGTTGCAGGGCGTCGACCGCACCCTCGTCATGGGTGACCAGCACGATGGCCCCGGCATAGGTGCGCAGGGCCGCCAGGATCTCGGCGCGGCTGGCCGGGTCGAGGTTGTTGGTCGGCTCGTCCAGCAGCAGCACGTTGGCGCCAGAGACGACCAGCAGGGCGAGGGCGAGCCTGGTCTTCTCCCCGCCCGACAGCACCCGCACCGGCTTGGCCACGTCGTCGCCGGCGAACAGGAACGACCCGAGGATCGTGCGAAGCTCGCCTTCGGCAAGGTCCGGAGCGGCCGACCGCATGTTCTCCAGCACCGTCCGCGTGGTGTCGAGGGTCTCGTGTTCCTGCGCGTAGTAGCCCAGCCGCAGACCGTGGCCGGGCATGACCGCACCGGTGTCTGGTGGCTCCAGGCCGGCCAGCAAGCGCAGCAGCGTCGTCTTACCTGCACCGTTGAGTCCCAGCACGACGACCCGCGCACCGCGGTCGACGGCCACGTCCACGTCCGTGAAGACCTCCAGCGAGCCGTATGACTTCGACAGGCCACTGGCCGCTATCGGCGTTTTGCCGCAGTGGGCGGGCACCGGGAAGCGCAGCTTCGCCACCCGGTCCGGCGCGCGGTCCGCGCTCACCCCGGCCAGCAGCCGCTCGGCGCGCTTCGCCATGTTCTGGGCTGCCTTCGCCTTGGTCGCCTTGGCCCGCATCTTGTCGGCCTGCGACTGGAGCGCCGCCGCCTGACGCTCGGCGTTCAGTCGCTCGCGGCGGCGCCGCCTGGCGTCGGTCTCGCGCTGATCGAGGTAGGCCTGCCAGCCCAGGTTGTAGCTATCCAGCACGGCTCGGTCGGCATCAAGGTGGAAGACCTTGTTGACGACAGCGTCGAGCAGCCCCGTGTCATGGCTGATGACCACGAGCCCGCCGCGGAACGAGCGGAGGTGATCACGCAGCCAGCTGACCGAGTCGGCATCCAGGTGGTTGGTCGGCTCGTCGAGCAGCAGGGTGTCAGACCCCCCGAAGAGGATCCTGGCAAGCTCCACCCGCCGCCGTTGACCGCCGGAGAGGGTGCGCAGCGGCTGCCGGAGCACGCGCTGGGGCAGACCGAGGCTGGCCGCGAGCGAGGCCGCCTCGGACTCCGCTGCGTACCCGCCGAGCACGGTCAGCCGCTCCTGCAACTGCCCGTACCTCCGCACGCCGGCGTCCCGGCGTCCCGGGTTGGCGTCGCCCATCTGCAGCTCGGCCCCCCGCAGCGCGGCCAGCAGCGAGTCCAGGCCCCGCGCGGACAGGATCCGGTCGAGCGCGAGCGCGTCCAGGTCGCCGGCCGTCGTGTCCTGCGGCAGGTAGCCAACGGAGCCGCCCGTCGTGACCTGGCCGGCGGCCGGCAGGGCCTCGCTCGCCAGCACCTTGGCGAGGGTGGTCTTCCCGGCACCGTTGCGGCCGACCAGTCCGATCTTGTCTCCCGCCGAGACCTGGAAGGTGGCTGCTTCCAGCAGCAGCCGGGCGCCAGCGCGCAGCTCGACGGCGCGTGCCGAGATCATGGGTAACTTGCTCCGCTCGTAGGAATCCGACGCCAGACACACTTCGCCCCTGGATGCGGGGCACGGCGTCACGACAGGAGCGGTTGCATGCGCTGAGTTTACCTGGAGGGACGGTGCGCCCACGATCTGATTTCGGCGCGCCGCCAGCGCCGACGGTCAGGGAGTAACGCCGGACAAGTTCAGGCCCACGACGCCTGCGAGCACCAGCCCGATCGAGACCAGCTTCAGCACCGAGACGGACTCACCGAGGGCGAGGATGCCTACTGCCGCGGTGCCGGCCGCGCCGATACCGGTCCACACGGCATAAGCCGGTCCCACTTCCAGCCGGCCAAGGGCCAGATTGAGCAGGCCGAAGCTGATCACGGCGCACAGCGCGAACCCGACAGTTGGCCACAGACGCGTGAAATTCCCGCTTTGCTTCAGCAATACCGCGAAGCCTGTCTCGAATAGTCCAGCAATCACGATGAGCAGCCACGGCATAGACCGCACCTCCGACCGGAGCGATATGAGGCCTGGGTCCTGCCTACCCTAGGCAGGAGCCCGGCTCCCCTACTGACCGGTGCTGAGCCTGATCCGGATCGCGCGGAACAGCCTGGGTGTGCCCTGAAGCACCGCTAGACGCGGGTCGGGCACGGTCAGAAAGCGGTCGACGGCGAGGTCGAAGTACCGGCCCAACCGCGGATCACCGCGCAGTTCCGCGATCGAACGCTTGTCTCCCCCGAGAACCACCGCATCGAGCCGTCCATCAAACGGGCCGAGCACGGCAGCCGCGTTATCGGCGGCCGCTCCCAGCGCCTCGCGCGCCTGCTTCTCCCGGCGCCGGGCGAATCGCTGCTGGGACTGGCCGCCGGCCGCGCTGCGCCCGTGCACCAGGCGGCTGCCGACCTTCGAGGCGACCAGCTTCGGCGGCGAGCCGGTGAATACCCCGGCCGCATAGCCACCAAGCCGGACTAGGAGCACGCCGACAGTTCGGCTCGCGGCGGCGTGCGCGGCAATGTCGGCGGCGTCGCTGTGACCGGCGCCCAGCGGCGGAAACGGAATATGACACTCGGCGACTGCACCGTCAGCTGCCGTCATCGTGACGACCGCCCTGCTCACGTCTGTCGCGCCCGCCGTCTCACCGTGCCGCGCGGTGAACTCGGCCAGCCAGCCCTCGATCCGCTCGGGGCCGATGTCGAGCCAGCGCGGCGCACTAGCTCGGCCGTTTCCCACTACGCAACGCCTCCAAGCGCCTACTATCCGTCAGGTGAACGTGCCGGCGACCCTACCCGCAAGGCGGTGCGGGCGACCGGGTATCCGCCGCAGGCTAGTCGTCGAGGGGACCCAGCATGAGCCTCGCCGCTGACAGCAACCTTGCCACGCGCGTCAGTCCGGACAGAACCGTCAACTCGCCGGCCAGCCCGGGCGAGCCTGGACTGGCCGACAAAGCGGTCGAGCTGGCGCTGGCTGCTGCGGTCGAGGACGCAGGCCGGATCGGGGAGCTGCTCGATGTGCTCCGATCGGCGCGCCTCTGGCTGCCGCTGCCGGTGGACGGCAGGCCGGTCGTGACCGGCGGCGCCGTTACCCTGCCGACGGTCTCGTACCTGGGCAGCGAGTTCGTGCCTGCCTATTCCTCGGCTCAGCTGCTGCAGCAGTTCGCCGGACCCGCGCCGTCGGGTGCACCGCCGTCTGAGGCGCAGGTGCAGGCAGCGGTGCCGCCGCAGGGCCAGCCGGCGGACGGCCCGGCTGACGCCGGGCAGCCGCCAGGCCAGCAGCCCGTGCCGCTGCCGCACGTCGTCGTTCGCGCCGCCGACCTCGCCAGGCTGCTGCCGCCGACGATCGGGATCGCGCTGAACGCCGGGGCAGCACTGAGCGTTCCTGTCTACCCGCAAGGGGTGTCCTACCTTGCGGCCTCCGGCGCCGCGGACGACGCCCGTGAGATGAGCGTCGACGCGCTGCCGCTCCGCCCGGATCCGCTGCTGGCCGGCATCGCCGCCGGGCTGATCGCCATCCCGGCCGTGCGCGACGCCGTGGCGGCGTGGCTGTCGGTGCCATCGGCCGGCGAGGGGCTGCTCGTCGCCGTGTCCCTCGACGATCCTGGCGATGCTGCCGCCAGGGACCTGGTCGTGGGCGCGGTGGAGCGAGCCGCCTGGGAAATCGAACCGGACCAGGCAGCCTTCCCGATCGATGTCACCTTCCCTGGCGAGCGGGAGCCGGACCGGATCGACGAGCGGATCGCGGCCGTGGGCACACCGTTCTACCGTCGCGCCTGATGGGCGACCATCAGCGCGCGGCCAGCCGCGCCGCCCGGTTCAGCGCGCTGATTACGCCGTCGATCGAGGCGCGGACGATCGACGAGCTGATTCCGACTCCCCAGAGCACCCGGTCGCCGACCTCGATCTCGAGGTAGGCGGCGGCTTCCGCGTCGCGCCCGGCCGTCAGCGCGTGCTCGGCGTAGTCGAGCACCCGGACTCCGATGCCGCCGAGGCCGAGATCGACTTCGGAGACCGCGGCACAGAACGCGGCGATCGGGCCGTTGCCGATGCCCGACAGCGTGTATTCGGTGCCGAATGCGCGGACCACGCAGTCCACCCGCTCGGTCTCTGCCTCACTGACTGAGCCGTAGCTGACCAACTCGAACGCGCCGAGCTCGAGGTACTCGGCAGCGAAGATCTCCCACATCTGCGCGGGGCTCACCTCGCCGCCCTCGGTGTCGGTGTACCGCTGGATCGCCTGGCTGAATTCGATCTGCAGCCGCCGGGGCAGGTCGAGGTGGTGGTCGGTCTTCATGATGTAGGCGACCCCGCCCTTACCTGACTGGGAGTTCACCCGGATGACGGCCTCGTAGGTGCGACCGACATCCTTGGGGTCGATCGGCAGGTACGGCATGTGCCAGGGCAGCTCACTCACCGGCCGGCCAGCCGCTGCTGCCTTCCGCTCGAGATCGTCGAAGCCCTTCTTGATCGCGTCCTGGTGCGAGCCGGAGAACGATGTGTAGACGAGATCACCGGCGTACGGGTGCCGCTCGTGCACGCCGATGCCGTTGCAGTACTCCACGGTGCGCCGGATCTCGTCGATGTCGCTGAAGTTGATCATCGGGTCGATGCCCTGGCTGTAGAGGTTCAGGCCCAGGGTGATCAGGTCGACGTTGCCCGACCGTTCTCCGTTGCCGAACAGGCATCCCTCGACGCGCTCGGCCCCCGCCAGCACAGCCAGCTCGGCGTCGGCTGTCGCGGTGCCGCGGTCATTGTGCGTGTGCACGGACAGGGCGATGTGCTCGCGCCTGGACAGGTTCCGGCTCATCCACTCGATCTGGTCGGCGTAGACGTTTGGCGTCGACCGCTCCACCGTGCAGGGCAGGTTCAGCACGATCTCCCGGTCTGGCCCTGGCTGCCAGACATCCATGACCGCCTCGCAGATCTCCAGCGCGAAGTCAGCCTCGGTGTCCATGAAGATCTCTGGCGAGTATTCGTAGCCGAAGTCGGTACCGGTCAGGTACTGGTCGGCATGCTTCATGACTGCCCACGTGCCGTCCACGGCCACCGACTTGCACTCCGCGCGCCCGTCCCCGTCCCAGCCGAAGACGACGCTGCGGAACAGTGGCGCGGCGGCGTTGTAGAGGTGCACGGTCGCCAGCCGCGCCCCGATCAGGGACTGCACGGTGCGCTCGATCAGCTCGTCCCTGGCCTGCGTCAGCACCGAGATGCGAACATCGTCAGGGATCGCGCCACTTTCGATGAGGTGGCGGATGAAGTCGAAGTCGGTCTGGCTGGCCGCCGGGAAGCCGACCTCGATCTCCTTGTAGCCCATCCGTACGAGCAGGTCGAACATGGCCTGCTTCCGGGCGGAGTTCATGGGGTCGATCAGCGCCTGGTTACCGTCGCGCAGATCCGTGGACAGCCAGCGCGGGGCGGTGGTGATGGTGCGCGACGGCCACTGCCGGTCCGGCAGGTCAACAGCGGGGAACGCGCGGTAACGGTGGCACGGCATACCAGAAGTGCGCTGCAGCGAAGGATTGCTCATGACTGTGCTCTGCTCCTGAAGTGAGACGGAAGCGGCCGGCGCAGCACATCCACCCGCGGCGAGGAGCCGACCGGGCTGGTTACCGGGCCTCGCCGCGGCCAGGAAGCAGGAGGCCGCGAGTCATGATGCTGCGATAGTAGCCGGCCGCCCCCCGAGCGGCGCAACGAAGCACCCAGGTCCCCGACACGGATCTCCTCGATCATTGGAGATGTTACACTGATAGGAAATCCTCCAATGAATGCCTGAGGACCTGGACAAGCCAGGAGGACCAAGCGAATGAGTGCCGAGCCATCCGGTGCGCCTGTTGCACCGTCTGGGCCATGGCGAGGGATCCACCGGGCACTCGGAGACCCGCTGCGGATCCGGTTGTTTCAGGCGCTGCGGCACAGCCCGCTCTCGGCACGAGAGCTCGCCGCCGACGTGGGGCAGCCGCCAGACCGCCTCTATTACCACCTGCGTCAGCTGGAGCGGGCCGGGATCATCGAGGTTGGCGAGTACCGGCAGCTGCCAGGCGGCAAGGTCGAGCGGCTGTACCGGCGGGTGGCGGCCGAGCCACCGCAAGACACCGCATCACCCAGGGAGATCGCGGCGGTCCTCGGCTCGGTCCTCGAGGTCACCACGGCAGATGTCGCCGAAGCCTTCCGCGCGAAGGAACGCGGACAGCGCAGGGAGGTTCATGTAACTCAGAGCGTTGTCCGGCTCACCGACGAGGCCCTTCCCGAACTGCGCCGTCGTCTGCTGGACCTCGAGCAGCAATTCGCCGATCCCGGCCAGATGGGCACAGCGGCACGCTTCCTCGTTGTCATCACTGACCTGGAAGACAGGCCGCAGGAAACTCTTCACAGCGACCGAAGGTAGGAGACTCATGCCAGCAGAAATCCTGGCCCTGCGCGACGTGCATAAGAGCTACGGAAATCTGGAGGCAGTGGCGGGGATCAGCCTGCGCGTGGACGCCGGCGAGACGCTGGCACTGCTGGGGCCCAACGGTGCCGGCAAGACAACCACGCTAGGCATGATTCTCGGCTTGCTTTCGCCTTCCTCCGGGGAGGTCATGGTGATGGGCCGGACGCCGCACCGGGCGGTGACCGAGGGGCTGGTGGGTGCGCTGCTCCAGTCAGGAACGGGCAGTGGGCTGCCGCCGGGCACTCGCGCCGGCGAACTGATCAGGTTTATGGCCTCGCTCTATCCGGATCCTCTTGCCCCGTCGGCAGTGCTGGCGGACGCCGGGCTCAGTTCTCTGGCCAACCGCAAGGTCGACCGCCTGTCTGGCGGTGAATTACAGCGGACCCGCTTCGCGCTGGCGATCTGCGGAGATCCGGAGCTGCTCGTCCTCGACGAGCCCACCGTAGGGCTCGACGTCCCTTCGCAGCGCAGCTTCTGGCATACGGTCCATGGGTTCGCCGCCGAAGGCCGCGCGGTCATCTTCGCGACCCACTACCTGGCCGAAGCCGAGGAGAACGCCGACCGGGTCATCGTCTTGAACGGCGGGCGCGTCGCTGCTGACGGACCCATGAGCGAGATACGCCATGCGGCAGGCACCAAGCAGGTGCGGATCAACTCCCCGAACGCCCGCGCTGAGATCCTCAGCAAACTGCCAGCGGTGCAGCGAGTACATGCCGCCGACGGCACGGTTCTCCTCGACACGACCGACGCCGACGCGACCGTCCGGGGCCTCTACCAATCGTCGATCGAGTTCTCCGGCCTGGAAGTCACTGCTGCCGGGCTCGAGGCAGCATTCCTGGCCCTGATCAGCGAGGAGGCATCCCCATGACGGTCGCCGCACCAGCCGCCCGGTCTCACCGCACGCTCCTGCCCCGGTTCCTCAGCTTCGAGCTGCGCCGGGTGCTGCGCAGACCAAGCTTCCTGATCTGGACACTTGCCTTCCCTGTCGTGTTCTACCTCGCCAGCTACTCGAACCCAACCAACAACCTGCACGCGCAAAGCACCTACGGCACGACCTGGCCAGTCTTCTTCATGGTCTCCATGTGCGGGTGGGCCGCGATCGCGGCCGCCTTCAACGCCGGCGGCGGGCGCCTTGCCGCCGAGCGGGCCAACGGCTGGATTCGCCAGCTGCGGCTCACGCCGCTGCCCGCGTGGACGTACGCCGTCGGCGAGATCCTCACCGGCGTGACCCTTGCGCTCGGCGCCGCGGTCGCACTCGCCGCCGTCGCGGCGGCCGCGGCCCGGCCCGCCTTGCCCGCGGCGACCTGGGCAACGGTGATTCTCGCGTGCTGGCTTGGCAGCCTGCCGTTCACCGCGATCGGGATATTTGTAGGCCTTGTGGCCAGCTCATCGACCGCCCAGCCTGTCATCATCGCCACACTGCTCGTACTGAACGTCCTCGGCGGGCTCCTGGTGCCGCTGGCTGCCTTCCCGCAATGGCTGCGAGACATCGCCCGCTTCCTGCCCACCTACCGGCTGGGGAACCTGGGCTGGAGCGCGGTCGCTCACCGGCCTTTCGACGCCGCCAACGTGGCAGTACTTGCCGCCTACGCCGTCGTATTCGCCGCTCTCGCCGCCTGGCGATACCGAACCGACGACCGCCGCCCCTTCGGCTGAGCCGGACGGTCAGACGTTGAAACCGAGCGCTCGGAGCTGCTCGCGGCCGTCTTCGGTGATCTTCTCCGGGCCCCAGGGCGGCAGCCAGACCCAGTTGATCGCGAACCCCTGCACGAGGCCGTCGAGCGCCGTGGCCGCCTGGTCCTCGATCACGTCGGTCAGCGGGCAAGCCGCACTGGTCAGCGTCATGTCGATGGTCACGCTGCGGTCGGGCTCGACGTGGACGCCGTAGACCAGGCCGAGGTCCACCACGTTGACGCCCAGCTCCGGGTCCACGACGTCTCGCATGGCCTCGAGCACGTCCTCGACCTCCGGGTCAGTGGCCGCCTGCGGCTCGCCGTTCACGGTCGCCTGCGCGGTGCTTTCCTCGCTCATGCTCACTCCCCGATAGTCGGCTCGTCGGCTTGCCGCCCGGTCAGCGCCCGCGCGGTCGCGTCCTTCCAGGCCATCCAGCCCAGCAGCGCGCACTTGATCCTGGCCGGGTACTTGGACACACCCTCGAACGCCACGGCGTCACCCAGCACGTCCTCGTCCGGCTCCCCCTCGCCCCGTGATTGCATCAGCGCCAGGAACTCGTCGCCGACCGCCATCGCCTCGGCCACGGTCTTGCCAATGATCATGTCGGCCATGATGGAGGTGCTGGCCTGGCTGATCGAGCAGCCCAGCGCATCGTAGGAAACGTCAGCGACAGTCGGCTCGCTGCCGGCGTCCTTCAGCGTGACGCGCAGCGTGACTTCATCACCGCAGGTCGGGTTGACGTGCCGGACCTCGGCGTCGAACGGCTCGCGCAGGCCCGCGTGCAGCGGCCGACGGTAGTGCTCCAGGATGATCTCCTGGTACATCGACTCGAGTTGCATCACGCCGTCCCGAAGAATCTCTGCGCGTGGCGGAGCCCCTCCGCCAGCGCGTCGATCTCATCGTGGGTGTTGTACAGGTAGAACGAGGCGCGGGTGCTGGCCTGCACGCCGAGCGCCCGGTGCAGCGGCCAGGCGCAGTGGTGCCCGGCTCGCACCGCCACGCCCCGGTCGTCGAGCACCTGGCTGACGTCGTGCGGGTGAATGCCGTTCAGCTCGAAGGAAATCGCTCCGCCGCGGTCCACCGGCTCAGTCGGCCCGAGGATCCGCAGCCCCTCGATGACGGTCAGCGCGGCCAGCGCGTGCCGCAGTAGGTCCTGCTCGTGCGCCCGTACCGCTTCCAGGCCGACCTCGGTCAGGTAGTCGACGGCCGCGCCGAGCCCGACGGCCTGGGCGATCGGCATCGTGCCAGCCTCGAACTTGTGCGGCGGCGGGGCGAACGTCGACCGGTCCATCCAGACCGTCTCGATCATCTCGCCGCCGCCAAGGAACGGCGGCATCTCCTCCAGCAGCTCGCGCCGCCCCCACAGCACTCCGATTCCCGTCGGGCCGCACATCTTGTGCCCGGTGAAGCCGACGAAGTCAGCGCCCAGCGAGCGGACGTCGGCGAGCCCGTGCGGAGCCGACTGGGCGGCGTCGACGAGGACCAGCGCGCCGGCTGCGTGTGCCCTGGCCGCGATGTCGGCGACGGGGTTGATGGTGCCGAGCACGTTGGACTGGTGTGTCAGCGCTACCAGCCTGGTGCGCGGATTGATCAGCTCGTCTGCCCTCGCCAGATCCAGTCTGCCGTCCGGCGTGACACCGAACCAGCGCAGCGTGGCGCCGGTCCGCTCGCACAGCAGCTGCCACGGCACGATGTTGGAGTGGTGCTCCATCTCGGTGATGACGATCTCGTCGCCCTCGCCGAGCCGGAACCGCCCGGAGCCGGCGGCGTTCCCGATGGAGTACGCGACCAGATTGATGGCCTCGGACACGTTCTTGGTGAAGATGACTTCGGCCTCATCGCCAGCGCCGATGAACTGCGCCACCTTGATCCGGGCGCCCTCGTAGGCCTCGGTCGCCTCCTCGCCGAGCTCGTGGGTCGCCCGGTGAATGTTTGCGTTGTGGCGCTCGTAGAAGTCGGTCAGCGTGTCGATCACCTGTCGCGGCTTCTGCGAGGTGTTGGCGCTGTCCAGGTACACCAGCGGCCGCCCGCCGCGGACCGTCCGGTCCAGGATCGGGAAATCCTTGCGGATGCGCCCCACCTCGAAGGTCATGTCAGTGCACCCGCCTTCACGAACCGCTCGTAACCGTTCGCCTCCAGCTCCTCGGCCAGCTCCATACCGCCTTCCTCCACGATGCGGCCGGCCACGAACACGTGCACAAAGTCCGGCCGCACGTAGGTCAGCAGCCGCGGATAGTGAGTGATCAGCAGCAGCGCATGAGACGGATCGGCGCGGAACCGGTTGATGCCGTCCGAGACCACTCGCAGCGCGTCGATGTCGAGCCCGGAGTCGGTTTCGTCCAGGATCGCGATGGCCGGGTTCAGCAGCTCGAGCTGCAGGATCTCGTGCCGCTTCTTCTCCCCGCCGGAGAAGCCCTCGTTGAGGTTCCGCTGCGCGAATTCCGGATCCATCTGCAGCTGCTCCATTGCCTCCCGCAGCTCCTTGCCGAACGTGCGGATCTTCGGTGCCTCCCCGCGGACCGCGGTGATCGCGGTGCGCAGGAAGTTGGACACCGAGACGCCAGGCACCTCGACCGGGTACTGCATGGCCAGGAACAGGCCAGCCCGTGCCCTCGCGTCGACGGTCATCGTGAGGACGTCCTGGCCGTCCAGCGTGACCGAGCCCTGCGTCACCGTGTACTTCGGGTGGCCGGCGACGGCGTAGGCGAGAGTGGTCTTGCCGGACCCATTCGGGCCCATGATCGCGTGCGTCTGCCCGGCCGAGACGGTCAGGTCAACGCCGCGCAGGACCTCGCGGCTCTCCCCCGCGGCGTCCGTCACGCTGGCGCGCAGGTCACGGATCTCAAGCGTGGACATTATTTCTGTTTCTCCCGTCCGCTCTATCTTTTGCAGCACAGTCAGGACACGTCGACGAGCACGTCGTCGCCGTCGATCTGCACCGGGTAGGTCACGACCGGCTTGCTGGCCGGCGGCCCCGTCGGCTTGCCGGTGCGCAGGTCAAAGCAGGATCCGTGCAGCCAGCACTCGACGGTGTGGTCGTAGACCTCGCCCTCCGACAGCGGCACTTCCTCGTGCGAGCAGACGTCGTGCAGGGCGAAAACCTCGCCGCCGGTACGCACCACAGCGACCGGCACGCCGGCGATCTCCACCCCGACGGCGCCCGTCTCCGGCAGCTCGGACAGCGCGCAGGCTCTCTGGAAGCTCATGCCAGCTCCGCCTCGACTGCGGCGGTGATCCGGTCGCGCAGTTCGACTACCTCGATCTGGCTGATCAGCTGGCCGAAGAAACCGCGGATGACCAGCTTCTTCGCCTCCGCCAGCGGGATCCCGCGCGCCATCAGGTAGAACAGGTGCTGATCTTCCAGCCGTCCGCTCGCGCTCGCGTGGCCTGCCCCGAGCACCTCGCCGGTCAGGATCTCCAGGTTCGGCACCGAGTCGACCCTGGTGCCGTCGGTGAGGACCAGGTTCCTGTTGTATTCGTAGGTGTCGGTACCGGTGGCCTCGGCACGGATGATGACGTCGCCGATCCACACCGCGTGCGCATCATCGCCCTGCAGTGCACCGCGGTAGGTGACCCGTGACCGGCAGTTCGGCTGGGCGTGGTCGACGAACAGCCGGTGCTCCAGGTGCTGGCCCGCGTCGGCGAAGTAGAGCCCGCGCAGGTCGGCGTCGCCGCCGGGGGCGGCGTACCGCACCGACGGCGCCAGCCGCACGACGGACCCGCCCAGTGTCACGGCCGTGTGGGCCAGCCGCGCGTCCTTCCCCAGCTGCGCGTGGTGGTGCGACAGGTGAACCGCGTCCTCCGCCCAGGTCTGCAAGGACACCAAGGTGAGAGCGGCGCCTTCCCCGACGACGAGCTCGACATTGTCGGCATACGACGCCGACCCCGTGTACTCGAGCACGACCACAGCGTGTGCGTTCGGCTGCACGTCGATGAGCGTGTGCCCGAAAGCAGCGCCGTCCGCGCCCTCCCCGCGCACCGCGATCCACGTCGGCTGCGTGCTCTCCGTTCCAGCCGCGACAGTGAGCACGGTCGCCTCGCCGAACGAAGCGAAGGCCCTTGCGCTCACCCGGTCGGCAGGCACGTAGGCGCTGCCGAGCCTGGGGTCACCGTGTTCGGTCCTCTCAACGGTGACGCCAGGTGCGGCGTCCGCCACGTCGACGCTCACCTTCCCGTCGCCGAGGGACTCGTCCGTGTGAAGCTTCCGCAGACGGCGGAGCGGCGTGAAGCGCCAGTCTTCTTCACGCCCGCCGGGGATCGGAAAATCCGCGACGTTGAACGACTGCTGTTCGTGCAGCCTGGAAACAGCAGCGGTCTCGACGGCTGGCATCAGCCGACCGCCCCCTCCATCTGCAGCTCGATCAGCCGGTTCAGCTCGAGCGCGTACTCCATGGGCAGCTCGCGCGCGATCGGCTCGACGAAGCCGCGGACGATGGTGGCCATCGCCTCGTCCTCGGTGAGACCGCGGCTCATCAGGTAGAACAGCTGGTCCTCCGAGACCTTGGAGACGGTGGCCTCGTGGCCCATCTCCACGTCGTCCTCGCGCACGTCCACGTAGGGGTAGGTGTCTGACCGGCTGACGGTATCGACCAGCAGCGCGTCGCACTTCACCGTCGAGCGGGAGTGCTCGGCGCCCTCGCGGACTTCGACCAGGCCGCGGTAGGACGTCCGGCCACCGCCCCTGGCCACCGACTTGGACACGATGGTCGAGGACGTGTTCGGGGCGCAGTGCACCATCTTGGCCCCGGCGTCCTGGTGCTGGCCGGTGCCCGCGAACGCGACCGACAGCGTCTCACCCCTGGCGTGCTCGCCCATCAGGTAGACGGCCGGGTACTTCATCGTGACCTTGGAGCCGATGTTGCCGTCCACCCACTCCATCGTCGCGCCCTCGTGCGCCACCGCTCGCTTGGTCACCAGGTTGTAGACGTTGGCGGACCAGTTCTGAATGGTGGTGTACCGGCAGCGGGCACCCTTCTTGACGATGATCTCGACCACGGCCGAGTGCAGCGAGTCGGAGGAGTAGATCGGAGCCGTACACCCCTCGACGTAGTGCACGTAGGCGTCCTCGTCGACGATGATCAGGGTCCGCTCGAACTGGCCCATGTTCTCGGTGTTGATCCGGAAGTAAGCCTGCAGCGGGATCTCGACGTGCACGCCCTTCGGCACGTAGATGAAGCTGCCGCCGGACCAGACCGCGGTGTTCAGCGCCGCGAACTTGTTGTCCCCGACCGGGATCACGGTGGCGAAGTACTCCTGGAACAGCTCAGGGTGCTGCTTGAGCGCGGTGTCGGTGTCCAGGAAGATGACGCCCTTTTCCTCGAGGTCGTCGCGGATCTTGTGGTAGACCACCTCGGACTCGTACTGCGCGGCCACACCGGCGATCAGGCGCTGCTTCTCCGCCTCGGGGATGCCGAGCTTGTCGTAGGTGTTCTTGATGTCCGCGGGCAGGTCATCCCAGCTGGCTGCCTGCTTCTCGGTCGACCGCACGAAGTACTTGATGTGGTCGAAGTCGATCCCGGACAGATCAGAGCCCCACGTCGGCAGCGGCTTGCGGCCGAAGAACTTCAGGCCCTTCAGCCGCAGATCCAGCATCCACTCGGGCTCGTTCTTCTTCGCCGAGATGTCGCGGACGACCTCCTCGGACAGGCCCCGGCGCGCGCTGGCGCCGGCTGTATCCGGGTCGGCCCAGCCGAACTTGTAGCGGTCCAGGCCTTCGAGGTCTGGGCGGGCAACGGTGGTCATGCGGAGCTTCCTCCGGCCTCATCGGTTGGTGTGCGGCTGTGTACGAGTGACGGCGACGTGACGTGCGTGGTGCAGATCCCGTCGCCATGGGCGATGGTCGCGAGGCGCTGCACGGCAGTGCCGAGCAGACGGCCGAAAGCCTCGGTCTCGGCCTCGCAGAGCTGCGGGTACCTGGCGGCGACATGAGCCACCGGGCAGTGGTGCTGGCAGAGCTGGTCGCCCCCGCCGGCGCCAGGCCTGCTGTTCGCCGATGCCGCGTAGCCGTCTGCCGACAGCGCGGCGGCCAGCGCCTTGACCCGCTCGTCCGGCGGGGCGGCGTCGACGACGGGGCGGTACCGACGTTCCAGCTCGGCGATCTGCTGCCGGGCGAAGGCCGCCACCGCCGACGGCCCGGCTGTCTCGGCCAGGAACCGCAGAGCGCTGGAGGCCAGGTCGTCGTAGGCATGCACAAAGGCACTACGGCCGGCGTCGGTGATGGCGAACAGCCTGGCCGGCCTCCCCCGGCCGCGGCTGCCGTAGGTACGCGCGGTCCGCGTTTCGATCATGCCGTCGGCGAGCAGATTGTCCAGGTGCCGCCGCACCGCCGCCGGAGTCAGTCCTAGCCTGGTCGACAGCCCGGCAGCGGTCACCGGCCCGTTCTCCATAATCAGGCGGGCGATGCGGCCGCGGGTCCCAGGCTCAGATCGCGATACATCGGACATGGGGGCAGCCTTCACCGCGGCGCCGCCTCGGGCACCCGGTACGACAGCTGATCCCACGTTTTTCACAACATCATTGTGCCGTAATTAGTTCCGGCGTCGCAATCGGGGGCCAGGGTGGGCCGGATCACAGCCCTTGGTCGCTCGGTAACGGCAGCATATGGTGATTTGTCCTGGCCGCTGGCATCATGAGGCTATGCCGGAGCGACTGGGCGCGGCCGAGGCCGCAGCGACGGCCCGGCTGACCGATGCGGCGGCCTCGCGGCCATGGTCTCGGCTGGCCCCAGGGCGCGCCGCTGAGCTCGCCGAACTGCTGCGGCCGGTCGCCGGGGCGAGTACCGCAGCGCTCCCGTTCCCGTCTGGTGCGTCCGCCAACGCAGACCGAAACTCCTCCGCATGAGCACCACGCAACGACAGGCGCTCGGCGACCTGGCCGATCCGGCGACCCTGCCCGATCCTTATCCGGTTCTTGCCGGGCTGCGGGAGGCGTCCCCGTTCGCCGAGTTCGACGGCGCGCTGGTCGTCGTCGGACGGCACGCCGACATCGGCGCGGTGCTCCGCCATCCGAACGCCAGCAGCGAGCGGGGAAAATCGCTGCTCGCCCCCGCCGTTACCCGGCGGATCAGGGACCGGCCTTCGTTCCTGTCGCTGGACCCGCCTGATCACACCCGGCTGCGCCGGCTGGTGTCCAAGGCGTTCACGCCGCGCAGGATCGCCCTGCTGGAGCCGCGCATCAGGACCATCACCGACGAGCTGCTGACCGCGGCGGGCGCGGCCGGCCACCTCGAGCTCGTGAGCCAGCTGGCCTATCCGCTACCGGTACGGATCATCTCCGAGATGCTGGGCGTGCCGGTCTCCGATCACCCGCGGTTCGCCGGCTGGTCGGCCCGGCTGGCGAATTCGCTGCAGCCGGGTTTCGGCGTTGCTCCCGAGCAGGCGCAGGCCAGGGCCGAGGCCGCCGATGCGGCGAGCGAGGAGTTCGCCGCCTACTTCCGCGAGCTCATCGCCGTGCGCCGGGCCCAGCCGGAGGCGGATCTGCTGTCGGCGATGATCGCGGCCGAGGATGCCGGTGACCAGCTCACCGAGGACGAGCTCATCGCGACCTGCGTGCTGCTGCTGGTGGCTGGTCACGAGACCACCGTGGGCCTCATCTCCAACGCGATCCTGGCGCTGCTGCGCCATCCTGACCAGTTCGCGATGCTGCGATCGGACCCCGAGCTGGCGTCTGCCGCAGTCGAGGAGACGCTGCGCTACGACGCACCTGTGCAGCTCACCGGCCGGGTGGCGCGTGGCGGCCTGCAGGTCGGCGACGTGACGGCTCGTGACGGGGCGCTGGTCATGCTGCTGCTGGCCGCGGCCGGGAGGGATCCGGACGCCTACGCAGAGCCGGACCGGTTCGACATCCGGCGGGGGGCGTCCAATCACTTGGCCTTCGCGGCCGGGCCGCACTTCTGCCTCGGCGCACCGCTGGCTCGGCTCGAGGCCACGGTCGCCGTCGGCCAGATCGCCCGGCGGGTGGTCGCGCCGTCGCTCGTTGAGGGTGCACTGGCCTACAAGCCCAATCTCAATCTGCGCGGGCCGGAACGGCTCGTCGTGGATTTCGCCGCGATCACCGGCGGCTAGCCCCGGGCGGCTAGCCCCGGCGGCTAGCCCCGGCGGCTAGCCCTGGCACGGCCATCATCAGCACCAGCCAGCGCGCGCAGCCAGCTGTTCGATACTTCGATCGCGCCCAAATGAGTAATGTCAGTAGATCTCGATATTCTGTTCCCATCTTCCGACCCCGCGGCAGGATTGGGGTGACCAGCATGCCGGATTCGGACAGCGAGCTTCCGAAGCACGAAGGCGTGCCCGATCCACCCCCGGCGAGTGACACTGCGAGCCAAGGCCTCCCT
>DASQIW010000177.1:0-27245 GCA_035631375.1 Streptosporangiaceae bacterium | reverse complement strand
CGAGGGGCGATGGGCAGGGCCGGCGTGCTGGCCCCTCAGGATGCCGGGCACAATCACCGACAGCGTCACCACGACCGCGACCGCCAGCGCCGTCGTGACGGCGCTGGCCAGCCGTGCCGGGCGATGGCGTGACTGCCGCGGACTTGCAAGCGTGGCCGGGTCCAGCGGTGTGATGCTGTCGGGGCGCACCTGAGCGGCTGCCGCTGACGCGGCGGACCGGAGCATTTCTTCCATGCGAGTCATAGCCATTCCTTGCCGAGGATGCGTTCGAGGGCGGCGAGCCCGCGGTGCGCGGCCGAGCGGACCGAGCCGTCGCGGATGCCCATGACAGCGGCGATCTCGCCGTCCTTCAGATCGAGGTAGTAGCGCAGCACGAGGACCTCGCGCTGGCGGTCCGGCAGCCGACGCAGCGCCCGAAGGACGTCCTGGCGCGCCTGGCTGGCCAGAACCGCCGACTCGGAGTCAGGGACGATCGCGTCGCAGACGTCGAGAACCGGCGCGCGCCCCGCGCGGCGCAGCACGCTGCGACAGCCGTTGAGCACGGCCGAACGCAGGTACGACGGAGCCTTCGCGCTGTCGGCCAGGTGCGACCAGCGCCGGTAGAGCCCGGTGAACGCGTCCTGCACGACGTCCTCCGCGGCTCCGCGGTCACCGAGCATGACCTGGGCCAGCCTGGTCAGCCCCAGAGCGTGCTCGGCGTACAGGGCCGTGACAGCGATCGTCGCGGGCTCCTCCGCTGCGGCTCTGCGCGCCGCTAACAAGTCCATGTCACAGAGACGCGCGGTGACCGGAAACGTTGCTTGCCTCCCTCGGGCACGTTGAACGCCTGCACGTGTTTCAGCCGCCACGGGCTGGAAAGTTGCCCGCAGCAAACCGCCGAAAGGCTCCCGCCTCATGATGCCGCGCCCGGGTGACTTCGCCGTCGTCGACACCGGCGCGCGCTCCGCGCGGCTGGTGCGGGCGGCGAAGGCGCTGTCCCGCGGCGGCTTCACCATGTTCGACCACGCGGTGATCTGCTCGCGGGTGCGCCGCGACGGCACGGTCTACATCGTCGAGGCCTTGCCGGCCGGCGCACAGGAGAGCCGCTGGCACTACGACGACCACGATCATCTATGGTCGACCGGCCTGGTGAAAACGTCGACGAAGGCCGGCAAGGCGGCTCTGTCGTACGTGGACGTCCCGTACAGCTGGCTCGACTACGCCGCTCTCTCGGCGCACGCCTCGCACCTGTGGGTGCCGGGATTGCGCCACTACCTGGGCAGCGCGAAACACCTCATCTGCAGCCAGCTGGTCGAACGGGCCGAGCGCGATGCGGGGGTCCACCTGTTCGCCGACCGCCGCTGGCCCGGATACGTACGCCCGTCGGACCTGGCGGAGCTCATATTCAAGATCGGCGAGCTGAAATGAATCTGGCGATTACCCCGAACGCCAGGCCGGCCCCTCGGTGAGGGGATGCGCCCGCAGGAAGTCCTCGTCAATCTCGACGCCGAGGCCCGTGCCCTCAAGCGGCAGAACCGTCCCGTCCGCCGCCAGTTCGTAGGACGCCGAGCACAGCTGCGACCGCATGGGATTATCGGCGGAGCCGTCGCCCTCGAAGTAGCGTGCGCAGTCGATGCTGGCCAGCAAGTGCACGCTCGCGGCCATGTTGAGCCCGGTGTGGCAGCCGTGCGTGCAGACCGGCAGGCCCGCCGCGGACGCCAGCGCCGCGATCCGCATCGCCTCGGTGACGCCGCCGCACCGCGACAGGTCCGGCTGCAGTACCGATACCGCACCCTGCTCGATCAGCCGGCCGAAGTCATAGCGCGTATAGCAGTTCTCGCCCGCCGCCAGGGGCAGCCGGGCGATCTGTCCGGCCGCGCGGTACTCCCTGTCGCGATAGGGCGGAAACGGCTCCTCCAGCCAGCCCACCTGCGCCTGCACCAGGACCGGCATCGACGCGCGCACGTCATCGAGTGAGTACCGGCAGTTGGCGTCAGCGAGGATGGCGATACCGTCCCCGACGGCGCTGCGCATCGCGATGGTGCGCTCTGCATCCCGGCGCAGCGTGTCGCCCAGGCGAAGCTTGACCGCGCGGAAGCCGTCCGACACGCACCTGACCGCCTCACCCGCCACCGCTGCTGGCTCGGCGTAGCCGAGCGAGAAGCCGCCCGCGTAGGCGGGCACCGGCCGGTTCGAGCCGCCGAGCAGCCGGTACAGCGGCAGGCCGGCCGCTTTCCCGCGGATGTCCCAGAGCGCCATGTCGATGCCGCTCATGGCGCACACGCACGCTGCGCAGGTGCCGTGATTGGCCAGTACCCGGTCCTCGAAAACCTGCCAGATGTCCGTCGTCGCGGTCGCATCATGGCCGGTGAACAGGTCGGCCAGCGTGGTGTTCACGGTCTGCACCACGGCGAGCGGCGCGCGGCCGTTATAGGACTCGCCGTATCCGGTCAGCCCGCCTACCGTCGTGACCCGGACGATCACGGTGTCCCGCTTGACCGCCTGGCCGAGTCCCTGCGACACACTCTGCCGTAGCGGCACCGAGCAGCCGATCGCCTCGACGTGCGCGATCGTCAGGTCCGCCATGCTGGCTACCTTACGGCGGGCTGGCGTAACCGCCCGCTGACGGCGCGCTTGCGGATGCGCGTTCTGAGGGGAACGTGGTTCATCGCCGTCTGGGCCGTCGGCACGAAGCTGCCCAGCCGGGGCACAGCCATATCGGCGATGAGCCGCGCAACGGCGGTCGCGGCGTCAGGCCGACCGACGCTGGCAGCGGCAACCCGCATCTGGCCGAGCAGGATCGGGTCATCGCGAAGCTCGCGGACCGCCTCGAGGAGCTGAGGCAGCTGCGGTACCCAGCGCCCGGCACCCGCGGAGACCACGAACTCGGCGTTGCCCTTCTCCTGGCCGGACAGGTAGGAGGTGAGCAGCAGCGGTGTCCCGCAGCACAGCGTCTCCGCGATCGTGCCGGGCCCGGCCTTGGTGATCACGGCGTCGGCGCAGCGCAGCCACTCGGCCATGTTGGTCACGAAGCCCAGCGGCAGGAGCCGGTCCCCGTACCGTCTGCATTCAAGTGTCAGCCGCCGCCGGAGCTGCTCGTTCCGCCCGCACACGGTGACGACGGTGACGTCAGGAAACGCGCGCACGAGCGCCATCGCCTTGGGGTACAGGCGCCCCGCGCCCGCCGCTCCGCCGGTGAGCACGACCAGGAACCGGTCGGGTGCCGCGCCCAGTTCAGCGCGCAACGAGAGCCGCTCGGCCTTGGTGGCTGGCGGTGCGGTAAACGCGGCGCTGACAGGCAGGCCGGTGTCGGTACACCGGCCGGCCGGGAAGCCGTCCGCCTGGCAGCTGCGGCCGACCGCCAGAGACGGGACCGCGATCTGGTCGACGCGGGTCTCCCGCCAGGCTCGGTGCGCGGTGACCAGATCCGTGATGACCGTGAGGACGGGCACTGCGGGCAGCACCCGCTGCCTGGCCAGCACCGCGGGGCGGGTGACCATGCCATGGAACGCGACGACCGCCGCGGGCCGGCACGCGTCGATGGCGCGCGTCACCGTCGTGCGGGCAGGCGCGAACGCCGTGGAGTACATGAGGGAGAGGCCCCATTTGCGGTTCGAGAACCGCCAGCTCACGTGCCACAGCCATGGTGTCAGCCGGATCAGCGGCGCGTACAGCGAGACGAACAAGCGCATCCCAGGCGGCGTGCCGGGGCCGGTCAGCGGGTCCGCGATCACCGGCTCGAACTGGCCGGGATACTGGCGCTCGAGTGCCTCGCCAACCGCCTGCGCGGCGCTGCGGTGGCCCCCGCCGGTGTCGCTGATGAGGAACAGCAGCGGAACGCGCTTGTCGACGATGGTCAATGGGTTACCCTCCTGATCTCCTGACAGCGGCGTACGTCTGCTCCCACGCCACCAGGCAGCGGCTCAGGTCGTGGGCAATCATGGTGGGCCGGGCCGCCGCGGCGATCCGATCGCGCAGGGCCCGGTCGGCCAGCAATCTGCTGAGGTACTTCGCTGCCTCACTGGCCTGTCCGGGACCGAACAAGTAGCCGCTTGTTCCGTGCGCTACCAGCTCGGATAGCGCACCCGCCCGGGCCGCGACGACGGGCAGCCCGCTGGCGAGCGCGTGCATGGTGGTGATGCCCTGCAGTTCGGCTTCCGACGCGGTGGCGAAAACATGGCCGAGCCGGTACAGCCCGGCGAGGTCGGTATCGGGGATGAAGCCGGGGAAGAGCACCTGGCTGGCGACGCCCAGCTTTCTGGCTCGCGCGGCGAGCCGGCCGGCATCCGGTCCTGTTCCGGCGAGCACGAGCCGGGCGGGCACGGTCAGGCGGGCGACGGCGTCGATCAGCACATCCGCGCGTTTCTCCGGGCTCAGCCGGCCCAGCGAGAGGATCACCGGCACGTCGCCACCCAGGCCGTAGCGTTCGCGCAGTACCGCATCGACGGGTCCTGGCCGGAAGCATCCGGTGTCAATGCCGTTCGAAATCACCCGACCGCGCACCGCCAGGCCGCGGCACTGCAGCAGATCCAGTGCCGTTGTAGTGGGTGCCGTGACCAGGGCGCAGCGATTGCCGAAGCCGGTCAGGTAAGCGTAGAAAGCGCGATCGAACGCGGCCGGGCGGCGGTGCATCGCAGGCAGCACGTTGGCGGGCAGATAGTGATTGGTGTAGACGACCGGGATGGCGAGCTGTCGTGCTGTTGTCAGCGCCGCCCGGCCGAGCGTGAGCGGCGAGTGCGCGTGCACCACATCGGGTCCGAAGGCAGCGACCTGCCGCCTGACGGTGGACGGCCTGGCGGCGGCGATGCGCAGGCCCGGGTAGAGCGGCCACGGCGCGGAGCCGGCGTAGCTCACCTGCGCGGCACCGGTGCGGCCAGCCCCGCCGCGCCAGCCGGCCGAAGGCGCGAGCACCGCCACGTCGTGTCCGCGGGCGGCGAGTCCGGCGGCCAGCTGGCTAACCACCGTGGGCACGCCCCCGACCATCGGCGGGTACTGGTCGGAGACCAGCATGATGCGCAGGCGCGGGGCGTTCACTGGGCCCGCTTCGCTGGGGGCGTAGCGTGCCAGCCGTGCCGCCACCGTTGCTCCTCATCGACGCACGGGTGAACGCCATGCCGGGGGCACATGGCCTCGCGCGGTCGGTCGTGCAGCTCGCGGCGCACGCCGCGGCCGCGGACGGTGACGGTGCTGGCCATGACGGTGCTCACCACGGCGGTGCTGACCACGACGGTGCGCGGGTGGCGGCGCTGGTGTGCACCGGCCGGCGGCAGCTCTTCTCGCTGGAAAGCCTGGCCGCTCACGCGGATCTGATCGAGACCTCCATCGGCATCGGGGCGGTGCATCGCAGCGGGCAGCTGTCGGCGCTGATCCGGCGCACCGGCGCTGCGGTGATGTACGCGCCGTACCCGCTGTTCGCGCCGCTGCGCTGTCCGTGCCCCCTGGTGGTAGCGATCCACGACGTCACTATGGAGAACGACGCCTCGTTTGCCGGAGGCTGGCACCGGCAGGCAGGGCTGAAGATTGTCACCGGGGCGATGGTGCGCAGGGCCGCCGCCGTCACCGCTCCCACGCAGGCAACCCTGGCCGGGATCCGCTCGGTGTATCCGCGGGCGCGCTGCCTGACCCTGGTCCCGAATGGCGTGGATACCCGCGCCTTTGCGGCGGCCGACGACGCCCGCGTGGCGCGGGCCCGGCGTGCCTATGGCCTGCCGGGCCGGTTTGTTCTCGCGGTCGGCGCGCACCGGCCGCACAAGAACTTCCCGGTCCTGGTGCGCGCGCTCACGGCGCTGCCAGCGGATCTGTCGCTGGTCGTCGTCGGTCAACCCGACCCTCGCTTCCGTGGGCTGCCCGAGGCGCTGGCCGCGCTGGCTGCAGAGCTCGGTGTCGCGGCTCGGGTACTGCTCGTGCCCGAAGTCAGCGACGACCTGCTGCCCGCGGTGTACCGGGCCGCGACAGTGGCCGCCTTCCCATCGCTGGCCGAGGGGTACGGGCTGCCCGCGCTGGAGGCTCTGGCAGCCGAGGTGCCGTTGCTGGTGAGCGACATACCTGTGCTGGCCGAGGTGTGCGGCGACGCAGCGGTGCACGTGCCGCCAGCGGACCCGGCGGCGTGGGCGGCGGCGATCACCGCGCTACTCGCCGATCCGGCCGGAGCACGGCGCCGGATCCAGGCGGGCGCCGCGATTGCAGCGCAGGCGGACTGGCAGCACGGCGGCCAGGCACTGCGCCGTCTGCTGCTGTCGGTGGCCACGTCGACTGCGCACAACGCACGTCGTGCTCTTCCTTGATCCGGCTCAGCAGGACGCCTGGTCATCCGTAGACAGGGTGCTGATGACCAGTGAACTCCGGGAAGGAAAACCCCGAGTTTTGGCCAGGTGTCCATCCTGGAAAATCCTGGTCAGACTCTCGGCTCTCGGCTCTCGCATCGCCGGCGGGCGGGACTTTTGTGCCGGACGCCTAACGCGCGGCGCCGTGCGCGCACGCTGACGCCAGTTCTGCCAGACGACGCTCGGTGAGACTATCGAGGCGCCAGGCCACGCGGCACACGGGCGTGCCGTGACGAAGGAGGCGCACGATGTCGGACGCACCGGATCCCAAGGACGTACTGCGGCGGTTCTTCGCGACGCTGAGCACGGGCGACTACGACGCGATCGGCGAATTCTTCGGGGACGACTCGGTATGGACCGTCAACCACATCGAGGCGGGATTCCCGGCCGGGCGCGGCCGCGACGGGATTATCAATGACTTTCTCCGGCCGGTCCGTGACGGCTTGTTCCAGCCCGGCGACCCGAAAATCGAAGTGGTCCGCATGATTGGTGAGGGCAACTGGGTGGCGGCCGAGACTATCGCCAGAGGCAGCCTGCGCAACGGGAACACCTACGAGAACTACTACGCCTGGGTCGCCGAGATCGACGGCGAGCAGGTGAAGTTCCTCAAGGAGTACATGGACTCCGCATACGCGTTCGAGATCTCCAAGCCCGCGGCCGGCCAGGCCGCGACGGACTCCCGCACCGCCGAGCAGCTCCGGCGCATCGGCCACGAGGCCTAGCGCCGGCCGCTTAACGCGCCCTCGTCACCAGGCGTAATGCTCGGGGGCCGGTCGATAGCCGGGGAAGATCACGTCGAGCTGCTTGAGCGCGTCGTCGTCCAGCGGCAAGGTAAGCGCGCGCTGCGCGTCGTCGAGCTGAGCGATGTTCCGCGGCCCCACGATCGGCGCCGTCACCCCGTCCTGATGGAGGAGCCAGGACAGTGCTACCGCTCCCGGCTCCTCGCCAAGTTCCTCGCAGAACACCTCGTACGACTCGATCTGCTCCCGGTTTCGCTCGACGGCTTCCCGTGCCCGGCCGGCCAGGCGACGCCGGCCCTCGCGCTCCTTCCTGAGTACGCCGCCCAGCAGCCCGCCCTCCAGCGGTGACCACGGGATGATGCCCACCCCGTAATCGAGGGCGGCGGGCAGCACCTCCAGCTCGATCGCCCGGGTCATGAGGTTGTAGATGCTCTGCTCGCTGACGAGTCCAAAGAATCCGCGCGCCGCCGCGGTGTCGTTGGCCTGCGCGATGTGCCAGGCCGCGAAGTTGGACGAGCCGACGTAGAGGATCTTGCCCTGCGCGACCAGCAGTTCCATTCCCTGCCAGATCTCGTCCCACGGGGTGTCCCGGTCCACGTGGTGCATCTGATACAGGTCGATGTAGTCGGTACCCAGCCGGCGCAGTGAGGCGTCGCAGGCCCGGCGGATGTTGAGTGCGGACAGCTTGCCGTCGTTGGGCCAGTCGCCCATGGCCCCGTACAGCTTGGTGGCCAGTACCGTGCGCTCCCGGCGGCCGCCGCCTTCTCGGAACCACTCGCCGATGATTTCCTCAGTCCAGCCCACATGGGCCTGGTCGCTGCGCGCAACCTGGCCGGGCGGGCTGCCGCTGCCCCCATACCTGTTTGCGGTGTCGAAGAAGTTGATGCCCAGCTCGTGGGCGTGGTCCATGATCACATGCGATTCGCCGGGCGGTGTCAGCGGGCCGAAGTTCATGGTGCCAAGGCACAGGCGGCTCACCGAGAGCCCCGATCGACCCAGGTTCGTGTACTCCATGCCCGTACCCTTTCAGTTCCGGCCGTAGTGGTCCTCAAGCGGGCGGCGGTCTCTGAAGGAGTCCGCAGAAGGCGGGGAACGAGTTGCTGCTGATACTGGGGTCAAGCGTACTGACTGCACTTCTGCTGTGTAGCCAATGGTTTCTGGCCAGACGATGGATTGCTGGCTGGTGGGTGGCGATAGCGGGCAACGTGCTGGACATCCCCTACAGCATTGTGACCCGTCAGTATGCGTTCGCCATCACGGCTGTCATCTCCACGGTCATTGCGGTGCGTGGCGTGCAGCACTGGCGTGACGAGCCCGCCAGCTAGGTCAGACGGCCTCGCGCACTGTGTGCGCGACGTCCGTGACGACGCAGAACCCGCCGGTGCGCTCGAACGCTGTCGTCATCAGGTGAGCGCTCACGAACTGGCCTGACTCCCCGTTTCCGCTGTCGTTGATGTAAAAGCCCTGCAGCGCGCCGTCGAATGGGTCGCGAGCGATACCGGTCACGGTGACCGCGTGATTCGCCTGGCCGTGGCCGAGCACGCGCGGGTCGCTCCACAGCGCGCCCGCGTTGACCATGGCGATGACGCCGTGACCGTGCTGCACGGCCAGCGCAAGCTCCTCGATCGACTGATCTTCCTCGGCGCGGGCTGGCACACCGTAATCGTTGAGGATCGCGGCCTGCTCGGCCGGCAAGGTCCAGCCAGACTGATCTGGACGGCCTGCCACCCTGTGGAGCTCGTGACAGCGGGTCGCGTGCCGGACCACGTCTTCCTCCCGCAGCCGCACGGCAAACTGATTCAGGACCTCCGCGCAGCAGACGACGCCGCAGTCTCCGCGGTCGCCATCGGCGTTCTCGCCTTGAAGGTGATTGAAGGCCGCGTACCCGCGCACGTCGCCAATGATCAGGCCAGGCCGGCCGTCCGGCAGCTGTCCTAACTGGAGCGGGACGGCGATGGCTGCCTCGTGCAGCCAGCCCGTTGCGTTAAGGTCCAAGACGCTATCTGACCAGATGCACCCCTTCGACGGCAATCCGTTGTTACGGGTGCCCCATCGTGCTGGCGTGCGTCATGAGCAGGGAATAAGGCGGCGCAAGGTCGACGCCGTCGGGGTTGCTCAGGTAGCCCGCGGTACTGCCGGGCACACCGGTATGGCCGTACTGCCACACGATGTGGTTCGTCCGGGGGTCGACGACGATCACGCGGTCGTTGTAATCATCGTTGACCAGGATGTCCCCATTGGGCAGCGAGAGTGCGAGGGACGGGTGGTTGAGCGCTTCCGCGCCGGTTGGCGCGAAGCGCCAGATCAGCCGCCCGGCACGGTCGAAGATCACGATCTGGCCGGGCGTGGAGTAGTCGGCGACGAGATAGCGGCCAGGGCTGATCTCGTTCGCGTCCGAGGGATACGCGACGCCCGGTGGATGAGCCGACCAGGAGATGTGGCCCTGGAGGCTCAGCTCGTCGACCCAGTCGCCGTTGATCTCGGTCACGAGGAAGTTTCCGTCGGTCATCGGGAACACGCCGTTCGGGCTGCCGAAGGCGGCGGGCGGGTTGTGGAAGCACGACGACGTCGTCCCGAATTGGCGCACGACGTGCCACGGTCCCGGGGATAGCGCCAGGATCCGACAGTTGACGATATCGGCGAGCAGCAGGTCGCCATCGGGAAGGACCATGGCGTCGTCCGGGTGGCTGAAAAAGCCAGGCGCTGATCCGGGTGTGTCGGGGTGGCCGTAGCTGGCTACGACGCGCCCTCCGGCGATGCTGACCAGCGAGACGGTGTCATACATCTCCTGGGTGGCCACGATCTGCTGCCCATCGGGTGACACGAACGCGTCGTCGGGCGGCCCGAACTCGCCCGCTCCCGGCACAGCCGGGCCGGACGGGAACTGCCAGCGGATCCGCCCGAGCGGGTCTACCAGCAGCAGCCTGTGGTTGTCCTCGTCGGCGATGAGCACGTCAGCGGGCAACACCCCCGGGTCAGATCCGGGAGCCAGCGCGCCCGGGCCGTGGGCGGGTAGCAGCGGAAATGCACTCGCGGGCATGGCGGCGCCTGGGGCTGGGCTCGTGCCGGACGCGCGGGGCGTCCCCGGGTGGCCGGCGGTGGTGAGACGGCCTGCCCGGGCGTCGGCGCCGCCGGGCGGACGCTGTGCTGAGCCAGCAAGCCCGACCGCGAACGCAGCACTCACCGCGACTGCGGCCATGACAGCGGCGAATCGGGCGATGGCAGCCCTGCTCTGTGACACGACTCGCCACATACCCCGCACACGGCATCGTCAACTCACCCTGCCAGCAGGACGCCGAGGAACAGCGCAGCCAGAGCACTGACACCGGTCAGCGCCCCGAACACCGCGAGGCCAGCGGTTGTCCTGGACCGGGCGTGGATCGCGGCGGTGACGCCGGAGATCGCCACCACCACAAGCTTGACGATGAGGGTTGTCTCATAGCTGCCGTGGATCTGGGTGCGCACCGCGACGATGTTCCAGACTCCGGTAAGGATCAGCACTGCGAACGCCGGCCACGCCACCTGATTGAACCGGCGGGCTGCCCCGGCCGGCACGTGCGCGCCCATGCCACGCAGGACGGGCACCAGAGCGGCGAGGGTGAGCTGCCCGCCAACCCAGATAGTGGCGGCGAGGACGTGCAGGAACAGGCGGATGGTGTCCCAGCTAACGGCGAGCACTCGTGCCTTTCCGCTACTAAGTGCTACCGCAGCTTTGCCACGGAGAGAAGGACCGCGGAGTCGGCCAGCGCGACGAGGCTGTGCGGCGCATCGGGCACGACGAGCAGGTCGCCGTCGCGCCCCTCCCATGCTTCACCTCCGGCCGCGAGCCGGACCCGGCCGCGGAGGACGTACACGCTGGCCTCGCCGGGACTCGCATGCTCCGCCAGCTCCGCGTCTTTCGTCATCGCAATGACTGTCTGGCGCAGGACGCGCTCATGGCCGCCTACCACGGTCTGCGCCGTGCGGCCACCTGGCGAGCTCGCTGCCTGTTCGAGCAGCTCACGAGCCTGGGCCTCGAGGGAGAGTTTCTGCATGCCTGGGATTCTTTCCCTTAGGCAAGGGCCAGGAACAACCGCTCCAGCTGCTCGCGCTCGGCCGCGCCCGTGCCCTCGTCATCGAGAGCGCACTGCTGCAGGCCCGTCGAGATGATCTTGAAACCGGCACGGTCGAGCGCGCGGGACGCCGCGGCCAGCTGCGTCACCACGTCCGCGCAGTCGCGGCCCTCCTCGATCATCTTGATAACCCCGCCGATTTGCCCCTGTGCGCGCCGCAGCCGCTTGATCACGCTGACCATCGTGTCGCTGTTCATGTCCATGCGCGCTCCCGGCCGGTCGTATTTTGCATCACATAATACCCACTGGGGTATTAGCCGGATGAGTTATCGCCGCCGCAGCCAGGTCAGTATGCTCCCGCCTGGCCGCTGCGCGCGGTCGCAGCTGCACCGCTGCGCCTTGGGCACGCCTGCCAGCACCTGCTCGACGTGCTGGCCGCAGCCGCGGAAGGTGGGCTTGCCGCAGCTGCGGCACGTGACCCTGTGGCACATTCGGGCTACCTCCAGATTGGTAAGCGGTCACTCCAATATACCCACAGGGGTATATGAGCTTGCCTCCCGAGCAAGACAGCCCGGCGGCAGAGGAAACCAGCGCAGCGCCTCGAAGTCGGGGGACAGGCCAGTTGGGCCGTCGTCGAGTTCGCCGGGCAGGCTGCCGAGGATGGCGCGGGCTTCGCTGAGATAGCCGGGCAGCACGTCCTCGCCAGCGCGGCCGGGCAGTCGCGGATAGGTCAGCTCTCCATCCGGGCCGTACCGGACGTCAGCAAGGGACAGCGGGGCGCGAGGCGTGGGGGCGGCGTGCCGCCAGAGCCCGGTGTGCGGGTCGAACCGGTACTGCGGGAGCAGCCGGTAGCCGTCGGCCGCGATCAGCTCGACCGCTGCCGCGATGTAGTCGGCCTGCGCCGCGGAAAAGAAGTAGTTCAGATTGACTCTCGCCCAGCCTGGCTTGATGCCGTCGCAGCCGTGGCCGATCTCGTTCCGGAACGCGTGCGAGCGAGCTTCGCCAATGGCCAGCAGGCGGTGCCCGTACGGGCCGGCGCACGAGCAGCCACCGCGGGCCTGGATGCCGAACAGGTCGTTCAGCACCGCTACCACGAAGTTGTGATGCAGGTACTGGGCACCGTGCCTGATCCGGAACGATGCGATCGACAAGCGGGCCGCGCGCGGGTTTCCCAGGACCTCGATGCCGGATTTGGCGACCCATCGGCCGAGCACGTAGCGCCACAGCTGCTCCTCACGAGCGGCGATGAGGTCCGTGCCGACGGCCTGCTTGAGTCCGAACACCAGCCCGGCGCGGATCGACTCGACGATCGCAGGGGTGCCACCTTCCTCGCGGGCCACCTGGTCGTCGAGGTACCGGTGGCCGGCCGGGTCGACAAACGCCACGGTGCCGCCCCCTGGGACGGTCGGGACCGCATTGCGGACCAGGTCACGACGCACGACCAGCACGCCGGGTGTCTGCGGCCCGCCAGGGAACTTGTGCGGCGACAGGAAGACAGCGTCCTTGTAGTCCAGGCCGCCGGGTGTCGAGGGCCGCATCCGCACCGGGACATAAGGTCCCGCCGCGGCGTAGTCCCAGAATGACAGCGCACCGCGGTCATGCAGCAGGCTCGCGATCGCGCCACTGTCGCTCAGGATGCCCGTCACGTTGGACGCCGCAGAGAAGCTGCCGATGCGCAGCGGCCGGTCGGCGAACCGGTCGAGTTGCTGAGCCAGGTCGGTCACGTCGATGTGGCCGTCACCGTCCTCGCCGATGACGACCACGTCCGCGATGGATTCACGCCACGGCAGTTCGTTGGAGTGGTGCTCGTATGGTCCGACGAACACAATCGGCCGCTGCTCGGCGGCGAGCTGTGTGGTCACCCGGTACCGCTCGTCAAGCCCGGCCGGGACCCGCAGTTCGAGGATGCCGACCAGCTTGTTCACCGCGGCTGTGGCGCCCGAACCGCAGAAGATAACCAGGTCGTCCTCGGTACCGCCGACAGCTGCGTGGATCAGCCGCCGGGCGCTCTCGCGTAGCCGGCTGGTCTGCAGGCCGGTTCCAGAGCTTTCGGTGTGAGTGTTCGCATACAGGGGCAGAACCGTCTCGCGGATGAAGTCCTCGAGGAAGTCCAGTGACCTGCCCGAGGCGGTGTAGTCCGCATAGGTGACGCGACGTGGTCCGAACGGGCCCTCCATCAGCTGACCCTCGCCGATGATCCCGGCCCGGATCCGGTCGATGAGTGCTGATGTCGCCAGCTCAGCCGCCGTGAGCTGCCGGGGAGCGCTGACCCCTGTCATGGCCGCCTCCTCGCCGCCGGACAGTTGGAATATACCCATAGGGGTATAAGGCTGAGAGTACACCCAGGCGTGGCGGGAGCGTCTAGGGTGGATGCGAACCCGACCGAGCGGGGGTGGCAGCATGGCCGCGAGCGACGCCGCGGAGACCACAGGCCTCGACCGGCGGAGCCTCGCGCTCGTGTTCAGCGGCCTCATGCTCGGCATGCTGCTCGCGGCGCTCGATCAGACGATCGTGGCCACCGCGCTGCCGACCATCACCGGAGACCTGCACGGGCTCAACCGCATCGGCTGGGTCGTGACCGCGTACCTGCTGGCGGTTGCTGTCGTCCTGCCTGCCTACGGGAAGGCAGGGGACGTGTTCGGCCGCAAGGCCGTGTTCCAGTTCGCGATCGTGGTGTTCCTGGCGGGCTCGGCCGCAGCCGGTCTCTCGCAGTCGATGGCCGAGCTGATCGCGTTCCGGGCGGTGCAGGGCGTCGGCGCGGGCGGGCTGATGATCGGCGCTCAGGCGATCATCGGCGACGTGGTCAGTCCGCGTGAGCGGGGCAAGTACCAGGGCCTGATCGGCGCCATGTTCGGCCTCGCCTCGATAATCGGACCGCTGCTGGGCGGGTTCTTCGTGGACGACCTGAGCTGGCGGTGGATCTTCTACATCAATCTGCCGGTCGGCGCCGTCGCGCTCGTAGTGACCTCTATCGGGCTGCGGCTGCCGCAGCCTGGCAGCCGACCGTCCATCGACTACGCGGGTATCGCGCTCTTAGGCGCCGCGACCGTCGGCCTGGTGCTCGTCACGAGCTGGGGCGGCACCACCTACGCCTGGGGGTCGCCGGTCATCATCGTGCTCTCGGTCGCCACGGTCGCGTTCACGGCCGGCTGGCTCATCTCGGCGCGGCAGGCGGCGGATCCGGTGATCCCGCTGCGGTTGTTCGCCGACCAGGCATTCTGGATCGCCTGCGCGATCTCCTTGGTGCTGGGCATCGCGATGTTCGGCGCGATCAGTTACCTGCCGACGTATCTGCAGATCGTCACAGGAGTCAGCCCGACGGTGTCGGGACTGCTGCTGCTGCCTCTCATCGCCGGGCTGCTGGTCACGATCATCTCCTCGGGTCGACGGATCGCGACAACCGGCCGGTACCGGCCGTACCCGATCGCAGGAGCCGTGCTGGCCGGGATCGGCGTGTTCCTGCTGTCGCGGCTCGGCTTGCACACGAGCCACCTGACGTCGAGCCTCTACATGATCGTGCTCGGTCTCGGCATTGGCCTGATCATGCAGGTCATGGTGCTCGTCGCGCAGAACAGCGCGTCCTACGCCGACCTTGGCGCGGCGACCGGCGCGGTGAACCTCGCCCGGCAGGTCGGCAGCAGTGTGGGCGTGGCGCTGATCGGCGCGCTGTTCATTCACCGCCTCCAGGAAAGGCTCACGGCGGGCCTGCCGGCAGCGGCCGCCTCGCGCGCTAGTACGGCCATCACGTCGGTCACCCCGCAGGCGCTCAGCAAGCTGCCGCCGGCGTTCCAGCTCGCGATCAAGACCGCGTTCGCGCAGGCGCTCCCGCCCATCTACCTCTACCTGGTCCCGCTGGTCGCGGCCGCGTTCGTGCTCGCGCTGATCCTGCCGGAGCGGACGCTGCGAACCCGCGCGTTCACGGCGATCGAAGGCTAGGCGGCTCGGACCCGCGTTCGCAGGGTAGGAGCAGGGCGACCAGGAGCCGCAGAAGGGGACAGCGTTGATATTGATCATCGGGGGCCGCAGCAAGATCGGCAGTGCGCTGATCAGCGACCTGCTCGACCTCGGACAGCAAGTCCGGGCGCTGGTTCGTCCGGGCGAGCCAGCGGGCGGGATCCCGGCCGGCGCAGATACTGTCGCTGGCGATCTTGCCGATGAGGGGTCGCTGGTCGCGGCTATGGGCGGAGTGGACAGGGTGTTCCTGCTGTCTAGCCCGCATCCGGATGCAGAGTCCTGGCACCGCAACGCGATCAACGCTGCCCGGCGGTCGGGTGTGCAGCTGCTGGTGCGCAGTTCGATCCTCGGCGCCGACCGCGAGGCGAAGGCTGAATTCATCACCGCGCACTCGGCCAGCGACCGCTACCTCGCCGATTCCGGGCTGCCGCATGTAATTCTGCGACCCAACCTGTTCCTGCAGAACATCCCCGAATCGACGATCCCCGCCATCGACGCGTCCGGAGCCTTCTACGTCAACGCCGGCCAGGCGAGGATCAGCATGGTCGACACCCGTGACGTGGCAGCGGTGGCGGCGGCGGCCCTGACCCAGAACGGGCACGCAGGCGCGCACTATGACGTGACCGGTCCGCAGGCCCTGTCGTACAGCGATGTCGCAGTGAAGCTGGCCACGGCGATGGGCCGTCCCATCAGCTACGTTGACGCACCCGATGACGCGGTGCGGCAGGCGCTGCTCGGTGCCGGGTTGAGCGGGTGGTTCGCGGGCGCACTGGTCGGCCTGTACCAGGACTACCGCAGGTCAGGAACGGACGGCTACGCCGCGCAGGTCACCGACACGGTGCAGTCAGTGACCGGCCGCTCGCCGCGATCGGTCGACGATCTGCTCGGTGAGCTTCCGGTCACGGGAGGCTGACGTACCGGTTGGCCCGCGGCTGAGCGGCTGAGGTTCGGCCGCTATACGAACTCTTTACTTTGCAGAAGTAAACCAACTCTGCCATTGCCGCATCAAACAAGACGCATGCATGCCCATGCACAGGGAGCGGACAACAGTGGCATCCCCCATCACAGCATGCCGCCACATGGCCAGCAGCCGCCCGGGGCGACGGCGGCTGACGGACTGTACGTACGCGCGAGCAAGCCCCTGAAAGGATCAGATCGAGAGTGAATACCACCAGGAAGATCGGCGTCGTGATCAGCGCCCTGGCAGTGCTCGGCGCCGCGGCAGGCCTCGCCAGCACCATGGCCGGGGCCTCTAGCACGACCGTTACCGCGTCCACGGCAGTGTCCAGCCACCCCGACACCACGAATGCATCCGGGCCTGCCTGCACCAGCTCGGCCAACGGCCCGGTGTGGGCGAACGACGCCTACACCAGCCAGCTCACGGCCACAAAGTCTGGCACCAGCTGGAACGTCACCATCCAGGACAACGGCAGCTACAAGGCCTTCGCAGACCCGACCACGTGCGCTGCGCTGACGTCCAGCGGTAACTTCCTGTTCCTGTACCACGTCACCGTCACATCAGCGAACTCACCCGCTGCAGCGAACCTGCACGCGTCGTACTCGGGCGCAGTCTCCACCACGCAGATGGTTCGCGACCTCTTCAACGACCAGACCGCAGCGGTTGACGGCGGCGCGTACTTCGCGTCCTACCAGAACGGCGCGTACGTCCAGGCCGCTGGTGCCGGCGGAGCAAGCTTCGAGAGCTATGGCGACGTGGCTGCGACCCCGCCACCCCCGGTGGTGAAGGTCAAGGTTCCGAGTGTGGCCGGGCTGTCGGCCAGCGCCGCGCTCGCGAAGATCAGGGCGGCCGGCTTCGTCAGCTACACCTCGCCGTTCCGGAACCCTGCGTACACCTACGTCGCGACCGGGACCACCCCGGCGGCCGGCACCCTGGCCCCCAAGGGCTCGACCGTCGTCGTGCTGGTCAAGCGCGGCTGACCCAGCCAACCCAGGAGGCCCGGTGCTTATCGCCGGGCCTCCTGCCTTTTCTCCTCAGGAGCGACGTAGGACTGGATCCGCAGTCGGCCCGCTGCCTCATAGAACTCCTCGGAGACGGCTACGTGCTGCCGGGCGGCGAGCGCGTTACGCAGGTGCCGCTGCAGCGAATTAGACAGGGAGAGCACCCGGCCGCCGCCGTACCGGAACAGGTCGGAGATGACCTCGGCACAGGTTTCCACCACGTACACCGAGGCAGCGGTCAGCGCGAGCTGCTGGGCGCTGTCCGGCACGTTCCCTTCCTGAGCGGTCGCCCAGGCCACCTGCACGGCCTCGCGGTGCACCAGCCTGGCAGCGGAGATCCTGACCTCCGCGCGACCGAGTTCCTTGAGGAAAACGGGGCGCTCGCTCAGCGTCGGACCCCCCGGCCACCGGGCCGTCTTGCCGGAGAGCGCGGTGATCTCGTCGAGCGCGCGGCGAGCCATACCGATGCACAGCGGGGGTACCTCGTTGGACACGAACGCGGGCATCCCGAGCCGGAATAGGTCACCGCCGCGTACTGCCGCGACACCGAGGTCATAAGTCATCTCATCCGGGACGAACTGCTCGTCGACCTGGAAGTCCATGCTGCCCGTGCCGACCAGCCCGGCCACCTGCCAGTTGTCAATGACCTCGGCCTGGTCCTTGGGCAGGACGAAGATCACGATTCGCTCGCTGCTGCTGGCCGGGCCGACGCCGGGCTGCGGGTGGAAGGCACCGATCAGCCAGCTGGCATGCATGATGCCGCTGGCGAAACTCCACCGTCCGCTGACGACGTAGCCGCCCTCGACGGGCCGACCGGTGCCGCGCGGCTGCAGCTGACCGGCGACCACGGGCAGCGGGCTACCTGGTGCGAACACCCGCCGGGCCCCGGCCTCCGGCAGCCAGCCGCCGGCCAGGCCGCCGCACCCGGCCCCGATCATGGCCGCCCAGGCCGTCGAGGAGTCGGCGTACGCGAGCTCCTCGATCACGTCGCAGAAATCCACCGGGCTGAGCGGGGTCCCGCCCAGGTCGGCGGGTGTCTTGAGCCAGAAGGCGCCCATACCGCGCAGCGTCTCGACGGTGTCGCCTGGCAGGGTACGCAGGTTCTCCGCCTGGTCACCGGCGGCCTCGAACTCCGCACGGTGGCTGCGGATGGCCGCGAGCAGCGTGTCCCGGTCCGTCATGCGTCCGCCGCAACGCCGAGCGGGCGCAGCGCCGGGATCACGTCCGCCGCGAACAGCTCCGTGCTCCGAGTGGTCTGCTCGTGAGTGCTGGGACCGATCGCGAACAGCCCGATCAGCTGCCCGTAGCCGCCGAGCTCGTCATACATCTCGGCCAGCCTGGCCGCCACGGTCGCCGGGCTGCCAACGACCGCGTATCCGTCGGCCAGCAGATCGTCGTAGCTCAGCGCCGAGAACGGCTTCCGCTCGGTCATCAGCAGGCCGCGCAGCGAGGACTGAGACGTGTACCCCGGCGGATTCACCAGCTCCATCGGCTGCTTGAGCCCCTTACGGAAGAGCCACTCGACGGCCGGCTGGGCCTCGGCGTGCGCACGGGCGTCGGTGTCGGCGACGTAGATCGGAACCGACAAGGCGATCTTCTCCGGGTCGGGCACGTAGCCGAGGTCGGCTGCGGCCTGCCGGTAGCCGTCGAACCAGCGGCGGACGACACGCGTCGGGGCGTACACCGACATATAGGTGTAGCGGTGCTCGGCGCAGAACCGCATGGTCTCCGTGCTGCCCGCGCCAGGGATGTAGACGGGCGGGTGGGGCTGCTGCAGCGGCCGCGGCCAGAGGTTCACGTACCGGTACTCGTAGTTCTCGCCGATCCACTGGAACAGCTCGTCCGAGGTCCACGCCTTGATGATGAGGTCATGGGCCTCATTGAAACGAGACCGTGATTTGGTCGGGTTGACGCTGTGCGCGAAGTACTCCCAGCCGATGCCGCGGACGAAACCGGAATCGACTCGGCCGCCCGTGAGGTGGTCGAGCATGGCGATTTCCTCGGCGACTCGCAGCGGATTGCCGCGTATCCCGATGGCGTTGCCGAGCACCATGATCCGGGCTCGCTCCGTGCGCCGGGCGAGCGCTGCGGCCATGATGTTCGGCGACGGCATCAGGCCGTATGCGCTCTGGTGGTGCTCGTTGACGGCAAGGCCGTCAAACCCGACCTGCTCGGCGTACTCGAGCTCGTCGAGGTACCGGTGGTAGAGCTGGTTACCGAGCTTGGGGTCGAAGTACTTGTTCGGGAAGGTGAGCGACGACGACGGGTAGTCGTCGAAGTTGTCCGGCAGGTGCGGGTAAGGCATCAGGTGAAAGAAGCTGAACCTCACCGGATCACTCCGTTCAGGCTGTGCTCGCCCAGGCTGTGCTCGGAAAGGAAGGTGAGCGTGACGTCCGCGAACTCGGCCGGACGCTCGACGTACATCGCGTGCCCGCAGCCGTCGATCTCGGTCAGGCGGGCTGCCGGGATCCGCTCGGCGTACCGCCGGGCGTGGGCGACCGGGATGAGCCTGTCCTGCAGTGGCGCGACTACCAGCGTGGGCGCCGTGATCCGGTGCAGCCTGCGCTCCAGCTTCGGATCGCACAGGTAGGGCGACCAGCAGAACCGCGCGGCGGCCGTCTGGTCGCGGTAGGCCGCGAGGATGGCGTCGATATCCGGGGTGGCAGGCTGCGCGGGCTGTGCGGGTGCGGGCGGCGGGCGGGAGAAGAGCGTCGCGACCAGCTGATCAGGCGGCAAAAGGAAGATGTCAGCGACCGGGTGGTCGGGCAGCCGGAGCCCGGCCGGGCTGAGCAGGACCAGTGAGCCGACGCGGTGCGGCGCGGCCACCGCAAGCTCGGCCGCGATCCAGCCGCCGAACGACGCCCCGGCGATATGCGGGCGGTCCAGGCCAAGCTCATCCATGACGTCGAGATAGTGGAAGACGAGGTCGTCGATTGCCTCCACGTCACCGAAGTCGTCGGACCCCCCGAAGCCTGGATGGTCGGGGGCGATGACATCGAAGCGGGCGGCCAGCCGCTGGTGATAATCAAGCCAGCCCCCGCCGCCGGCCGCATGGAGGAAGAGCAGGGGCTCGCCTTGCCCGGCCCGGAACAGGCGGACACGGCCGTCGCGGAGGTCGAGGAACTCCTCGGCCGGAGCGTGAGTCGTCACACCGCCACCCTTTCTCGGCGCTGGAATCAGGCGCATGGAATCAGGAGCTCGACTCGGGCGCTCGACTCGGGCGCTGAGCGGCGCGAGCACCGCTCCCTGATTCTGCTGGATGGGTCCCACCCCAGCCAAGAGAACGTCCGTCCCGCGGAAGGTCGCCGCGGCGCTCAGTCGGCGACGACTGGTTCCGCCGGGACGGCGTCCGCAATGGCCGGACCCCGAGCTGGGGCGGAGAATGTCAGCACGGTGACGATCGCTGCGGCCGGGAAGGCAGCGAGCAGGATTGCCATGGGGAGCGGGTCGGTCGTGCCGCGCAGGCCGGGCAGCGGAGCGGCGATTGCCGCCACGGCGAACTGGAGGAATCCCACGACGGCCGAGGCCGCTCCCGCGGAGCGTGGATAGCGCTCCATCGCGAGCGCCAGCGCGTTCGGCCCGATCAGCCCCCAGCCAGCCATGATCATGATTGCAGCGGGAATCACCCCGGCCAGGCCGGTCACCCGGGACACGACGACAGTCAGCAGCATGACCCCGCCCGCCAGCATGGTCGCCTGCCCGGCGGCAAGCAGCGAGGCCGGAGCGACGCGCCCGGCCAGTCGGCTGCTGAGCTGCGCTCCCGCCACCATGGCACAGCCGCTGAGGGCGAAGATCAGCCCGAAGCCCTGCGGAGAGAGATGGTAGACGTTCTCCAGGACGAACGACGACCCGCCGACATAGGAGAACGTCGCGCCCATCGCCAGGGCACAGCCGAGGGCGTAGCCCAGGAATCTCCGGTCGCGGCTCACGGAGAGCGTGGTGGCCAGGACGCGCCCGATACTGCCGGTGGAGCGCCTGTCCGGTGGCAGCGTTTCCGGCACCCGCCACCACACCGTCAGCAGCAGGATGAGGCCCGCCGCTGCGAGCGCGACGAACACCCCGCGCCACGACGTGACGGCGAGAATCCAGCTGCCTATCTGCGGAGCCAGCACGGGGCCGAGGCCCGTGGCCAGCATGAGCGTGGAGTAGAACCTAGCCAGCGCCGGGCCTGAGTGCAGGTCCCTGACGATCGACCGGGAGATCGCGATGCCCGCAGCCCCGCCGATGCCCTGAACGAGCCGGAAACCCGTAAGGACGTAGATGCTGGGTGCGAGCGCGCAGGCCAGTGACGAGACGCCGAAGGCGGCGAGTCCGATCAGCAACGGCGGACGCCGGCCGACCCGATCGCTGACCGAACCGAGGACAAGCTGGCCAACCGCCATGCTCACCACGCACGCAGTGAGCGTGAGCTGAGTAGCCGACGCGCCGGCGTGCAGCTGTCTGCTCAGTTCCGGCAAGGCCGGCAGGTACATGTCGATACACAGCGGGCCGAAGATCGACATGGTCCCGATCAGGGCGACGAGCCGCCACCCCGTCGGCACCGAGCGCACGCGGCCGCCGGACGGTCCGGCGGTGCGCTCGGCTGCGCTCACGCTGGACCGTCGGTCGTCACGTAGCTGACAACAGTGCCGCCTGCCAGGATGATCCCGCTCATGGCGGCCAAAAATGCGCTGGTCCGTTTTGTCGCCCGGACGGAATTTCGGCTACGGTTGCACTGCTCATTCATACTGTCGCTTTACGTGGCCGCGGCCTCGTCCGCCCATCTGCGCGGCCGCAGCCTGGAGGCCCGTGGGCAAGCACGCGCGATGCGGATCCTGATCACCGGCGGGGCTGGCTTCATCGGCTCCGCGTTCACGAGAGCGCTCCTGGCCGGGGACCTTCCCGGCGTGCCAGTGGCGGCGGTGACGGTGCTGGACAACCTCAGCTACTCAGGGAACCTGGCGAATCTGAGCTCGGTCGCCGATCACCCGGCCTACACGTTCGTGCAGGGCAACATCTGCGACGCGGACCTCGTCGATCAACTGATGCCCGGTCACGACGCGGTCGTCCATTTCGCCGCAGAGTCGCATGTGGACCGCTCGATCAGCAGCGCTTCTGAGTTCGTGACTGCTAACGTCCTGGGCACCCAGGTGCTCCTCGAGACCGCGACACGGCGCGGCCTTGGCCGCTTCGTGCACGTGTCCACTGACGAGGTCTATGGCTCGATCGAGCGCGGCTCCTGGACTGAGGAGAGCCCGCTGGCACCCAGCTCGCCCTATGCGGCCTCGAAGGCAGCTTCGGATCTCCTCGCCCTTGCCTTCCACCGGACACACGGCCTGGACGTGGTGGTCACCCGGTGCTCCAACAACTACGGCCCTTACCAGTTCCCCGAGAAGGTCATTCCGACGTTCGTGACGAACCTGATGCTCGGACAACGAGTGCCGCTCTATGGCGACGGCAGCAACGTACGTGACTGGTTGCATGTATCCGACCACTGCCGCGGGGTTCACCTTGCGCTGCAGGCCGGGCAGCCGGGCGAGATCTATCACCTCGGCGGTGGCAGGGAGCTGACGAACAAGGAGCTCACCTCGCGGCTGCTCGAGACGTGCGGCGCGGACTGGAGCATGGTGGAGTACGTCCCCGACCGCAAGGGGCACGACCGGCGCTACTCGCTGGACTGGAGCAAGGCCGCCGCTGAGCTTGGCTACCGCCCTCAGGTGACGTTCGACGAAGGGCTCGCATCGACCGTCGAGTGGTATCACGCGAGCCGGGACTGGTGGGAACCGCTCAAGGCGCGGGCAGCCGGCGCATGAGGCGGCCCCCGTTCCCCTAATGGTGTGTGATCGTCGGGAGTGATGACGGTGAGGCTGACGGAAGCGACCTCGCGGCTCGGCACCGAGTCCGCGTTCGATGTCCTGGCGAAGGCGCGCGCGCTGGAAGCGGACGGCCGCACCGTGATCCATCTGGAGATCGGGGAACCGGACTTCGATACACCGCCGCACATTGTCGATGCGGCGGTGGACGCGCTGCGCGCGGGGCAGACGCACTATGTGCCGGCGCCGGGAATCCCGCCGCTCCGGGAGTCTGTCTCGGCCTTCCTGGAACGGACCGGGCGGCTGCGCACCACGCCGGACCGCGTGGTCATCACTCCAGGAGCGAAGCCCGTCATGTTCTATGTGATGCTCGCCCTGTGCCAGGCGGGCGACGAGGTGATCTACCCGAATCCTGCCTTCCCCATGTACGAGTCCATCGCCGCCTTCACCGGTGCGGTCCCGGTACCCCTGCCCCTCCGGGAGGAAAACGAGTTCCGGATCGACCCCGATGAACTCGAGCGGCTGGTCACCCCGCGCACCAGGCTGCTGATCCTGAACTCGCCGCACAATCCCTGCGGCAGCGCCCTCACCAAAGCCGACTGTGAGGCGATCGCAGAGACCGCCATGAGGCACGACCTGACGGTGCTCAGCGACGAGGTGTACTGGGCCATCCGTTATGACGGCCGGCACGCGAGCGTGCTGGACGTCGACGGCATGGCAGAGCGAACGATCCTGCTCGACGGCTGGTCCAAGACTTTCGCGATGACCGGCTGGCGGCTGGGCTTCGCGGTGCTGCCTGAGCCGCTGGTGGAGCCCGTCACCCGGCTCATTGTCAACTCCGTCTCCTGCACGTCTGCGTTCAGCCAGTTCGCCGCGAAGGCGGCACTGGATGGGCCGTGGGACGCGGTCGAGCGGATGGTGGCCGAGTTCCGTGCGCGGCGGGATCTCATCGTCGGGGAACTGAATCAGATCCCCGGCATCTCATGCCAGAATCCTCGCGGCGCGTTCTACGTGTTCCCGCGTATCACCGAACTGGGAGTGCCGGCCGGGGACCTGCAGGAGCGACTGCTGCACGAGGCAGGAGTGGCCGCTCTGGCCGGCACGTCATTCGGCAGCTACGGCGAGGGCTACCTGCGGCTGTCTTATGCGAACTCGGCCGAGAATCTCCGCGCAGCCGCCGCTTCCCTAAGCGATCTGGTGGCAGCGCTGTAGCCGGTCCTTTAACCAGGTGGCAGGGCCGTGCAACCCGCGCACGGGCCCAGGCTGGCGAAGTAAGCGGGGATGCCGGGGGAGTCGGTCGGAGGGTTTGTCGGCAGTAGCATCGGCGGGCTGGGCGGCTGGCCGAAGTTGAAGTCGGCAGCCAGGTCGCCAAGGATGGGCTCGTTTTCCCGGACGCCGGGGCGCGAATCGGGCCGGCCATCGGTGGCCGGGTCGAGACGGGCACCGCCAAGAAAGTCATCCTCGATAAACTTGAGGTAGGCGTCGCTGCTCAGCGTCTGATGATCGATGAAGCCCGTGCGGGCGTAGGGGGAGATGACGATCCCGGGCACGCGCAGGCCGTAGCCGTCGCTGTCGACGGCAGGTGGCAGCGCGTGATCGTAAAAGCCGCCCCAGTCATCCCAGCTGAGGAAGATCGCCGTGGAGCTCCACGTCGGGCTCTCCATCGCGGCGTTGATGAGCGCGGTGACGTAGGCCTGGCCCTGGTGCACGCTCCACGGCGGGTGCTCGCTGTCTCGCTCCGACGGGACCACCCAGCTGACGGCTGGCAGCGTGCCGGCCTTCGCGGCCGTCAGGAAGTCGCTGACCGGCCGGATATTGCTGAGCTGGTTGTCTTGCCGGACGTCGCCGAATAGGGGCAGCGGATTCCACACCCCGACCGTGGAGAAATTCTGAACGACCGGCGGGCAGGTTTCCGCGGAATCGTTCCGGCAGTCCGGCTCGGTGCCCGGCTGCACGTAATAGGCCCAGCTGACGTGATGGGCATACAACAGCCAGGTGATGTCGGTCCAGGCTAGGTCGAGCGAGACCTGCCCGGTCTCGAGCTCCTGCCAGACCAGATTGTCGAACTGCTGGAGCGGATACGGCCCGTCGGCGTTGCTGACGCAGCTCATCGACGAGAGGTTCCTGCACCATGCCGACCAGGCGGACACCATGTACAAGTGGTCGGGCAGCGACCAGGATTTGACCGGCTCGAACATTCGATCCTGGAGCACATAGTTGCTGGCATAGGCCCAGTAGTTCGGGATCTCCGCGGCGGTGTGGTAGCCCATCACATCCGCCTTCCCGAACCCATTGCACGCCGGGTCGTCCGGGATCGCGCAGCTTCCATGCTCGAGGTCACGCTGCCGGATGAACCCGTCCATCAGGCCGCCGTCGATGTCACCGATCGCATCGGGCAGACCGTGCGGACCGCCGCCATTGGCGTCGGCAGTGTCGTGGTAGGGAGCTGTACAGCCCACTGTCGAGGTGGGGACGCATGCTGTCGGTCTGCCGCCTTGCATCGGGATCCCGTCGGCTCCGGGGAACGTCCCGAAATAGCTGTCGAAGGACCTGTTCTCCTGCATGATCATGATCACGTGCCGGATCTTGTGGATTCCCGCTGGCACCACGTACGTGCCCGTGGGGCCGCCCGCGACGACCTCGCCAGCAACCATGGGGCGCATGACAAGAGCCGCTGGATGCCTAGGCTGCGAGCCACGTGGCACCGCGCAGGCCGCGACCACTGCAGCGAGAACCAGGCCCGCGGCCGCAAAGCCCAGTGGTGTGATGCGTCCTGCCATTCCCGCCATGGCAGGACGGTAGTGCCCACGTCGTGTCGTGGCTCCGCTTCGGCTGTTCCTTGACGCTCCTTTGGCATGAAAGAGCCGAGCAGCCGTATCGGCGACGTCGCTGGCCGCTGGGCGTCATCGGGCTTAGCGGATTCCGGTGTCCAGGACGAAGTCGAGCGTCTCGGGGCGGCCCGCCGACACCACGGCTGTCCGCGTCATCGGTGCCGGCCTCAGTCCTGGGTAGGTCACGGCGATGACATAAGTCCCTGGCGCGAGCGGGACCTGGTAGTAGCCGGCCCGATCGGTGCTGGTGACGGCCGCGACGTCGGTCCCGCGGAGCGCCTCGACCCGCGCTCCGGCAACGGGCCTGGTGTTCGGCTGCCCTGGGCGCGATACGGGCGTGATCGGCCCGGCCGTCACGTGCCCAGATACCAGGCCCGGCGCGGGTGACGGTGCCGGACTGCTGCCCGCTCTCCCGCCAGGGCCATTGCTGCCTGGTGATGTCTCAGCGGGGCTGCCAGTGACCGCGCCCCGACCAGTGCCGGAGGATGACGGGGCCGGCTGGCCGGCACCGCACGCGGTGACGAGCGCAGCCACCGCCAGGAAGGTCAGTAACTTCCAACCGCGCATCATGCCACCTTGGACGTCTCGGAGCGGCCGGAGGTTCCGCGCCGCGGCTGGCAGGCCGGGTTGCCTGGGCAGCCGCCGTCGGCGCAGATGGGGGCGGGTTGCGCCCGGGTGACCGGGCGCAACCCGCCGAGGATGGTGACCTTCAGGCCCGGCTGCGCGCTAGCAGCTGGTCGGGCGCAGGGTGAAGTTCACCGTCTTGGTTACTCCCTGCTTGATCTGGACGGCCTGCGTCACCGGGATCCATCCGGCAGCACTCGCCTCAAGCGACCACTTGCCCTGGGGTCCCCAGAACTGGTAGTTGCCGCTCTTGTCAGTGGGCAGGGTGAACTGGAGAGCGTTCGGCCCGTCGGCGAACACCACACCCTTCAGCGGCGCGGTGACCTGAGCGCAGTTCTCACCGGACAGCACTCCGGTGATCTTGCCCCAGCTCCTGGGTGGCGTGACGTTCATCGTCACGTTCACTGGGTTGACGGCGTATGGGGTGTCCTGCTCGAAGCCGATCTGCGCCGTGTAGGTGCCCGGCTGAATGACCTGGTCGGCGGTCGTCGCCGTCAGCGTCACTGTCACCTGGACACTCTGTCCCGGCTGCAGGGTGGCGGTGGTGGGGCTTTCCGCCATCCAGGGGATGACGGTCGTCCCGCACTGGGCAAAGCCGGACAGCTGCTCGGCGGCCGACTGGGGGGCGAAGCCTCCGGACGAGCCTCCGATCTTGTAGAAGCCGCACGACCCGCCGGCCCGGTACACACTGAACTGGGCGTTCGGAAGCGAGGCCCAGCTGTCGGTGGTCGGGTCGCAACTGGCGTAATCGCGCCAGCGTCCTGTTGCGTCAAAACGTCTGCACCGCATCGACCATAAGATCTCCGGCAAGCGGGCCGATTGTTCGCGAGTTGTGCCACGCCGGCGCTGCGGCCGAAACTGTCACACCACGTCGGCATGATGACGCTGGCGACAGGAGGTCTCGTGGCGGTCAGTGTCGGGGTCGTGTTCCCTGAGGCAGTCGAGCCTGGCGTGTCGCTGCCGGACGTCGCGAGCATCGCGCGCATTGCAG
>DASQIW010000176.1:0-8998 GCA_035631375.1 Streptosporangiaceae bacterium | reverse complement strand
CCGGCCACGTGCTCGGCGGCCTTCCGCTCGCCAGGGCCCGAGTGGTCGCCCGGGTTGGCGGTGTCGATCCTGATCAGGTCGCTCGCCAGAGCGGCGACCTCGTCCTGGCCTGCGGTACCGCGCGGGGCGGGCGAAGCGGTGCTCTCGGTCATTTCGCCATCGTCGCATCATCCCCTGCACGGCGCAGGCTGGGCCGGTCGTCCCGGTTAGTGCGCGTCCAGCCAGGCCGGCCTCCGGGGCGTCGCCGACAGGTGCCCGGATTTGCTATCGTGAGGCCGGCCCAGCTACAGCTGAGCCCCACGTCCGGGTGGCGGAATAGGCAGACGCGCTAGCTTGAGGTGCTAGTGCCCGAATAGGGCATGGGGGTTCAAGTCCCCCCTCGGACACCACGTTGACGCAGGTAGATGGCTTGTGATTTCCCGGCTGACGCCGCGGTGATGCCAGCCTGATGTTTCACGCACCGGAAGCCTCCCTGACCAGCTTCGCTAACAGGTCCGCGGCTTCCGCTTCGATCCGGGCAGCACATGCGCGTACACGGTCATGGTGACGACCGGGCTGGTGTGCCCGGGCGGGCGATCGGGCATGCCTCGTGGATCCACCTGCCGTCGGACCGGAGCCGCGACGGCTGGGCGTCAGTGATTACCGAGCCACACAGCTCGCAGACCTTGCCAGCAGCGGTCGCATCATTGTCGGCATAATTCTGCCTCTCCCGATACTCCTTGAGTTCCTCCACGGCCTCATCGTTGTTGGATCTCTCACGTAACTGGCGGATAACACCGAACAACATCGCTCGCCCCCTTCAGAAGTGCACCAAACGGTACGCCCCGCGGTCGCGCTTATCCAGACGCGTTGGTACCGGCCCAGGCACCGGTGCGGGACAGCTCTTCGACGCCTTCCTGCTCCATGGGGTAGCCGAGCATGCCGACGCGCGCCGGGCCGTTGCCGACGACCCGGAGAGTGAGTTTCAGATCATCGTCAGCCATGACCGGCAGTCTCGCTGACAAGCGACCGTGTCGCCCGCAGATGACCTACACCGGAGTTCAGGTCCCCCTCGGACACAACGTCTCCACGGGCCTGGGCGGTGCCTGCCCCGATAAGCGGAATCAGGGCGGGCACCGCACAGACGATCGTGCGCTCAGCTGACGACCTGGATGGTCGCCTGGGTGGACTGGGTGTCGCAGAAACTCAGGTCGGGTGTGCACGGGTTGATGCTGGCGCTCCCGATCGCAGTGCCCTTCTTCAGCACCCTGCCGAATTGGACGGCGACGACGACCTGGAGGGTCTGGCTCGCGCCCGTGCAATCGATTCTTGTGGATCCGACGGCAGACGCGCTCCGCTCGCTGAGGCTGGCCGTGATGTTGGCGGTCGTCCCCGCGGGGCCCGAGCAGTTGGCGATGACGGTGACGTCAGCCCCCGCTCCCCTGGCCACGAGGGTGGCGGGAGAGCTGACCTGGATCTCGTCCGTAATCGGCTGTGAAGACTGTCCTACGGCCGGTCCTGCCGGGCCCACCAAGGCCGCCACAGCGCCGGCAGCCGCAACTGCGAGACCAGCGAGGACGACCCTGACTCTGACAGGAAACATTTTCAACTCCCAATTCTCGTGGGACATCGCCCGACGGGCTGGCCGGCCGCTAGCTGACAGCGATGAGGGTCGGCGCAATTGACGGATTGGCGCAGAAACTAAAGTCGGCCGTGCAGGCGGAGGCCTGGGTCTGCACGATCGCGGTGCCCTTCTTGAAGGCCTTGCCGGCCGTGACTGACGGGAAGCCGCCGAAGGTAGGCGTCACCAGCACCGTGGTGGTCTGGCTCGCGCCGGTGCAGTCGAACGATGCTCCTCCGATGCCCACGGCGACCTCGCTTCCGGCGCGCTCCGTCACGTTCAGCCCAACGCTGCCGGTCGTGCCCGCAGGCCCCGAGCAGCTGACCGTAACGGAGACGTCAATGCCCGCGCCCCTGGCCACCAGGGTGGCCGGCGAGTTCACCTGGACCTGCACCACTATTGGTTCTGACGACTGTCCGACGGCGGGTCCCGCCGGACCCAGCAAGGCCGCCGCTGCGGCGCCTCCTGCAACCGTGACCCCGGCCAGGGCTATCTTCACTTTGGCAGGAAATAGCATGTCAACTCCTAATCTCGCGGGACGGGCTTGCCCGGCGGCTCATGCTGCCGGGCGGTTGGTGGACCTAGTGCGAGGCCGACAATTGCGGCCACGGTGAGCGGGACCGCGGGTACCTGCCAGAGGAAGTCGAATCCGCTGTGCACGGCGAAGGCCGCTACTGCTGCCACGCCGCCTGCCCACAGCGCACGGTCGGGTGAGCCCGCTCGTGCCTGCCACAGCAAGCGACCGGCCGCGACGAGGAGAACGGCAACCAGAACCGCCCCGACGATGCCGAGGTCGGTGAAAACCTGCAGGTACTCATCGTGGGCGTACTGGTCGATGCTGACGACGCCGCCTGGGCTCGTCCACCGCAGGGCGTGGCCAGGCCCCACTCCGGCGAGTGGGTGATTCGCGATGACGTGCAGCGCCGCGGCGGCCTCGCCGGAGCGGGCGGACGAGGCGAGAGTGAATCTGGCGTGCGTGAGCCTCCGGACGGCGTGACGAGCCTGCGGTACGAGGACGATGACGAGCACGGCCGCGGTCAGCGCCCCGCCGGTCATCTGCAGCAGCAGTTTCCGGCTCCCGGATCGCTGCGCCAGGATGACCAGTCCCAGCCCGGCCGCCATCCCCACCGCCGCGTAGAGCGGCCGGGGCGGCACGCCATGCCGCATCGACGCAAGCAGGCCCAGGAGCGCCACCCCCGCCCCCAGTGCGGGCACGGCACCGGCCTGGACCACCCGTCGCGGGCCTCGCAGCCAGCACAAGGCCAGCAGCCCGACGCCCAGCGCGCCGATGCCAGCGCGGCTGAGAGTCGCGCCCGTGCTCATCAGCAGGCACATGACGGCCAGCGACAGCGGAATCGCCCGCGGCGTGGCCGTCAGGCGCGCGAGCGCCACCAGCGCCAGCGGCACCAGCAAGCCCGCTGTCGCGTTCGCGTAGGTCAGCGTCGAGGCAGCCCGCCAAAGGCCTTGCGACGGCAGGCCCCACGGCCGCATGTGGAAAGCGACGCCGAGCCATCCGGTCAGTGCCACCGCCACGCCGACGGCGAGCAGACCGCCGAGCAGCAACTCGCGCCAGGCGAAAGTCAAGCGACGGACTACCGAGACGACTGCAACCGACCCGGCGCCGAACAGTGCCCAGGTGATCCCGCTCGCCGGCGTCCCCGCTGTCCACGCCCGGACCAGCGCCCAGCCCGCCAGCAGCGCCCCGGCCCAGACAAAGCCGCTGCGGAAGTCTGCGACCTGCACTGGCTGCCCGGCAATCGCGAGCACGACCGCCAGCGCCAGCACGGCCACGATGAACAGCCGCATCGAATTGAAAAACGCACCCTGACCGAATGCCGCGGCCGCCAGCGCCAGCAAAAGGATGAGCGCAGAGACGGCGGTGAGGTCATTGACTCGCCGCTCTCCCTGGGTAATGCCGGCCGTCTCGACCGCTCCCGGCTCCATGGCTGCCCCCACGGCGAGCACCACTGGGGCAACCATTGTTGCGCCAAGAATCCTTACTATGCACAGGTCAAATAACCCAGTCAAGGCAGAAGTGCGAGCTTTCTTCGTACACCTACCGCCCTGGTACGACCGGTGGCACTATGCCAGAAGAATGTCCGGACTCACCCTTTGTGGTGGGGTGCAGATGCCTCTGTATCCGGATGTCCATGGAGGCAACGCACATACGGTGCATGTACGCCAGTCCAGCGGTAAAGCAAAAGTAAAGCCGGAGTAATGGAACGTAGTAATTGCCTGAGGGCTAGCCCCACTGGCCCGGCACGTAATCGCCGGCGGGCTGGCGCATAATGACGTTCAGCCGGTTGTAGGTGTTGATGAGGGCGATGAGCGACACCAGCGCCGCGAGCTGATCCTCGTCATAGTGCTTGGCCGCGGTAGCCCATGCCTCGTCCGTGACGCCGCTGCCGTCGGCGAGGCGGGTGCCCTGCTCGGTGAGTTCGAGGGCGGCTTTCTCCGCCGCGCTGAAGACGGTTGCGTCCCGCCAGGCAGCGACCAGGTTGAGGCGCACAGAGCTTTCCCCGGCGTGCTGGGCGTCCTTGGTGTGCATGTCGGTACAGCCGGAGCAGCCGTTGATCTGGCTCGCCCGGATCTTTACGAGCTCCTGGGTAGCAGCCGGCAGCGTCGAGCCGGTCGTGACCGCGCCCAGCGCGTTGAGATGCTTGGCGAACTTCGCCAAGTACGCGTTGCCATAGAAGTTGAGCCTGGCATCCATCTGATCTCCTAGCCGTTCGGGGGTTACCCGGCACTGACCCGCCAGGCGGACCAGATGTGACCGCCGGGATGTCGCGCGTTACCCGCGTGCCGTGGTCCGGAGGGTCACCCGGGGCCGACGACATCCTGGATCGAGCGAAAGCCTGCGTCGCGCATCCGCCGGGCGAGGCCGCGATGGATCCGCCGAGGCCACAGCGGCCCGCCGTAGATGAAACCCGTGTACCCCTGGAGCAGCGTGGCGCCGGCCTCGATGCGCTCCCACGCGTCGTCGGCCGTCTCGATCCCGCCGACCGCCACGAGCACCACCCGGTCGCCTACCCGAGCGCGCAGCCGGCGCAGCACGTGTAGCGCGCGCGGCTTGAGGGGCGCGCCAGACAGCCCGCCTTCCCCGGCCGCCGCCACCTCTGCGGGGGTGCTCGTCAGCCCCGACCGGCTCACCGTGGTATTGGTCGCGATGATCCCTGCGAGGCCGAGCTCGAGGGCCACATCGGCGACGGTATCGACGTCCTCGTCAGTGAGGTCGGGAGCGATTTTGACCAGCAGCGGCAGCTCGGCGCGGCCGGCCGCTTCGAGCGCGCCCTGCACGGCCGCGATCAGCGGCCGCAACTGGGCGGCGGCCTGCAGGTTGCGCAGCCCCGGCGTGTTGGGCGAGCTGACGTTGATGACCAGATAGTCGGCAGCTGGTGCCAGCAGCCGGGCGCTCTGTGCGTAGTCGGCGGCGGCCGCGGACTCCGGCACGATCCTGGTCTTGCCGATGTTCGCCCCGACGAGCACGCGTGCGGACGGACGGCCGCTCGCCGCAGTGGCGCGTCGCGCCAGCAGCCGGGCTGCGGCGGCTGCGGCCCCGTGGTTGTTGAATCCCATCCGGTTGATCAGGGCCCGGTCCGCCGGCAGCCTGAACAGCCGGGGTACCGGATTGCCCGGCTGCGGCTGTGCGGTGACGGTGCCGACCTCAACGAACGCAAAGCCCAGCAAGCCGAGCGCATCCGGGCCGAGCGCGTCCTTGTCGAAGCCGGCCGCCAGCCCCAGCGGCCCCGGCAGGTCGTGCCCCAGTGCATGCACGTGCAGGACAGGGTCGCGGGGCACGAGCCAGCGGCGCAGCAGCCAGGAGACGCCCGGCACCGCGCTGGCGAAGCGAATGAGCGCGAACCCCACGCGATGGGCGAACTCGGCAGGCATGCGCCGGAACACCACCGAGAACAACAGCTTGTATGTGGCCATCGCTGCAATCATCCGCGCCCGCCGCCAGGTTCATGAGCGCGACCATGGACTCGGCGCTTCGACGAGCAGGACAGGGGGATTCCCATGTGTGACACGACGACCGTGACGGCGGCAGTTCCCGTCACCGCGACCGCGACCGAAGACACCCCGTTCCCGCATATCCCCCTCGAACCAGTCGAAGCAGTCACGATCACGACTCTCGTCGACAACGTGTCGGACATGCTCGCGGTGGACAAAGGCCCCGCCAGGCGCCCCTTCATCGGCGACCTGCCGCGGGTGCCGTCTCCCCTGTTTGAGGACGGCTGGGTAGGCGAGCCCCCGATCGCCGAGCACGGCTTCTCGGCACTGATCACCGTGCGGCGAGCAGGCCAGACCCATCAGATCCTGTTCGACGCGGGGCTGAGCCCCGACACCATGGTCACCAACATGCGCCGGCTGCGACTCGATCCGCGTGATGTCGAGATCATCGTGCTGAGCCACGGCCACTCTGACCACACCACTGGCCTCGACGGCTTCATCAGGGCAGTAGGCCGACCGAGCCTTCCGGTCATCCTTCACCCGGAGGCCTGGAATCGCCGGCGGCTGGTCATTCCGGGTCGCGACCCCATTGATATGCCGACCACCAGCCGCCGCGCTCTCGAAGGCGCCGGCCTGCAGATCATCGAAGAGCGTCAGCCGAGCTTCCTGCTCGACCACAGCGTGCTCATCACCGGCGAGGTCGATCGCACCTCCGGGTTCGAGCCCGGCTTTCCCCCGCAGCAGGCCTTCCGGGATGGGAGCTGGGAACCCGATCCGCTGGTGCTCGACGACCAGGCGCTCATCCTGCACGTGGCCGGCAAGGGCCTGGTGGTGCTCACCGGCTGCGGGCATGCGGGCATCGTCAACATCACCAGGTATGCGCGCCGCCTGACCGGCGTCGAAAATGTCTACGCCGTCCTCGGCGGGTTCCACCTCGGCGGCCCGTTGTTCGAGCCGCTGATCCCGCGCGTCTGTGACGAGCTGGAAAAGCTCTCCCCGGCGGTGATCGTGCCGGCGCACTGCACCGGCTGGGCGGCCCAGCGCGCGTTCGCGGACCGGTTCGGTGAAGCGTTCCTTCCCAATACCGTCGGCACAAGGTTCGTGCTGGAGGGGACGGTCAGCGCACCGATGGGTTGAGGAGGGGAACGGGGCCGCTCTCGGCCACCGCCGTCCGGCTACGTCGCCACGCCGCCCAGCCGCGGCCAATCCCGTAGCTCAGCGCGCCGAGCCCGCCGACGCAAAAGCCGACTGGCCAGTTGTACAGGTACGCAACGGCGATGGCGACCCACACAGTGGCCAGGGCGATGCCGATCGATAGCAGCATGGCAAGCAGGGGCCTGCTGGTCAGGGAGCGTGCCGCCGCTGGCGGGCCAATCATCAGGCTGAAAATGAGCAGCGCACCGACGACCGGGACGGTCATGGCCGTCGCGAGGGCAAGGATGATCAGGAACAGCATCTCGATCCGCTGCGTGCGAATGCCCCTGGCCTCTGCCACCTCCGGCACGACCGAAGACAGCATGAGCGGTCGGTAGACGACCGCGATGGCGCAGATGCACACCACGCCCAGCAGCGCGACCGGAAGGATCTGACTGCTGCTCACGCCGAGCACCTCGCCGAAGAGCAGGGAGTAGACCTCGGGCTCGTACTGCGTCGTCCTGGACAGGAACGCCGCGCCCAGGGCCAGCATCATCACCAACGTCAGCGCAGTCGCCACGTCGTTTCGGCCGCGCCGGCCGAGCGTCCCGATGCCGAGGGCGCCGAGCAGCGCAAAGACCGCGAGGCCAAGCAGTGTGCTGACGCCAATCAGGGCGGCGCCGGCTGCGCCCGCGAAGGCTCCCTTCGGGATCGCGTGCGCGGGGAACGCCGAGCCGCGCAGCACGACGAAGTACCCGACCACGCCGGCGACGACAGCGACGATGGTCGCCGTGATCCAGGCGTTCATCATGAAGCTGGTGGCAAACATCACCGCACCGTCCGCCGGACCGCCGGAAGGCCCGTGACCAGGTAGCTCGCGAACACAAGCGCCACGATGAAGAAACTGACCGGCAGGGACTGGCGACTCGTCCCCCAGTAGAAGGAGTCGTAGGCCAGCAGAATGCCCAGCCATGTCATCACCACGCCGATGAGGCACGCGAGCCCGATTGCGCGGCCCGTTCTCCTGGTCAGCCGGAGCGCCACCGCAGCCGGGCCGATCAGGAGCGCAGTGGACAGGATGGCCCCGATGGCCAGCGACGACAAGCCCACCGAGACGGCCAGGGCGAGCATGTAGGCCAGGCCGATCAGCCGGACGGGAATGCCGCGCGCGGCCGCGACGTCCGGGCTGACCGTCGTCAGCTGGAGCGGACGATAGACGACGCCGATGGCGACCAGCGCCACGACGCCCAGGGCCGCGACAACGGGCACGATCCCCGCGGGCGCGGTGAAGATGGACCCGAACAGCACCTGCTGGGTCGCTCCGGTCGTCGCGCCGGTCGTGGTCGTGAGGTGGAGGAACAACGCCGACAGGCCGATTGCGGTGCCCAGCACGATGCCCGTGGCGAGGTCGCGCCCGCGCAGCCGGCGGACGCCGATCGTGTCCATGACGCCGGCCCCGACGATGCCGAGGCCGACGAAGCCGGCGACCGGGCTCAGGCCCACCAGCAGCGCGCCGGCTCCGCCCGCCGCCGACACGTCGCCGAGCGCGTGACCCCCGAACGACTGGCCCCGCATGACCGTAAACACGCCGGTGACCGCCGACACGATCGCCACGAGGCCGCCGATCGTCGCGGCGACGTGCACCTGCGGGCTGGCGAAAAAGCCCGGCTCGAAGATGGCGCTGTAGACGGCGTGCATGACCGGTCAGTCCGCTTCCGTAGCAGCCTGCTCGCCCGCCACGACGAGCACTCGCCCGTGCACGCGCAGTACCTCGACACGCTGCCCGTAGAGCGCGCTGAGAGTCTCGGTCGTGATGACCTGATCCACCGTGCCACTCGCAGCATGGCCAGCCGCCAGGTACACGACGCGGTCCAGCACGGGCAGCAGCGGGTTCATTTCATGCGCGGACAGCAGCACGGCGATCTGCTGCTCGCGGGCGATCCGGGCCAGCAGCCTGACGATCTCCTGGCTGGCTCGCAGATCCAGGTTGGCCAGCGGCTCGTCCAGCAGCAGCAGGCGAGGCCGGCTGATCAGGGCCTGCGCGATGAGCACGCGCTGCTGCTCGCCGCCCGACAGCGTCCCGACCCGCGCGTCCGCAAACCGGTCCGCGTCGACGGCGTGCAGCATCTCGCGGACCGCATCGTTTCGCTGCCGGGATGGCAGCCGCAGCCCGTACCGGTCGCCGTCGGCGCCCAGTGCGACCAGGTCCCTGGCTCGCATCGGCAGGTCGGGATCGAGCAGCACCTTCTGCGGGACGTATCCAATCGGCTGCCGCCGGAGCGACCCGTGCCGGCCGAGCGCACTGACCGTGCC
>DASQIW010000175.1:0-2218 GCA_035631375.1 Streptosporangiaceae bacterium | reverse complement strand
ACTGAGCAAGGGCTACGTGCTGAGCAAGCCGATCGCGGCTGCTTTTTGTACCGCGTCGTTGCGCGATGAAACGCCCAGCTTACGGTAGATCGCTTTCACCTCGGTCTTGACCGTCCAGCTGGAGACGAACAGCCGCTCGGCGATGCGGTCGGCGGTGAGGTGGGTTTGCAGGTAGGGAAGCAGCCGCAGTTCGGCTGGGGTGAGCGGCGGCCTGCCGGCCGCTCCGGTGGTGGCGCCGGATGTAAGTCCGCGGAACTCTTCGACCTCGCCGGTGAGGGTCCCCAGCGCCGGGCGGTGCCTGAGGATGTCGTCGATCTCGCGCAGGAGCTGGCGGGCCGTCGCCAGATCAGCCAGGGCGAGGTACAGCCTGGCCAGCTGCAGCCGCAGCCGGACGGCATGGTATGGCAGCAGGTAGGTGGCTGACGGACGGGCTCCCATCGCCTGCGTGAGCTGGCGGTCTGCCTCGTTCAGGTCGCCGTGGTGGAGCGAAAGCCTGGCTGCTCCGGCGAGGGCCGGGATGCTGTAGACGTAGTCGTGCATCCGGTTCTCATCGATCGTGACGAGCGCCAGCTGCAGCCGGCTGGCCGCCTCCTGCCAGTCACCGCGGTCCATCGCCAGCTGCGCAAGCTGGGATTCACAGAGGGTGATCGCAGCGGGGACGTGCAAGGTGGCAGCGGTGCCGGACCCTTCCGCGAAGGCGGCGTGGGCCTCGCCGGGACGCCCGGCGAGCAGGTGCGCTTCGCCGAGCATCCAGAGCACGTCGGCACGCCATGGGCTCCATGCGGGCTCGTGGTCGGCAGCGAAGGCGGCGTCGGCCGTCATCTGCTCCGGGCCGCTGGCACACAGGCCCGCCCGCAACATGGCCCGGGCCGACTCAAAAGATGCCCAGCCATCCGCGGGCACACCGTCGAATGAGGCAGCGTCCACGAACGCCGCCCACCGCTGCGCCCCGGCCGTGTCGCCCGTGAGCACGCGCACCCAGCTGGCCATGACCGCGAGCGGTGGATAGCGTTCGATGTTGGCATCGCCGATCGCGCGCAGCCAGCGCCGAGCGGTCGTCATCTGCCCGGTGTGATACGCCGGCCGGATGACGGCGGCCGCCAGCCGCACCGAGCGGTCCCAGTCGGTCGTGTGCACGAGGTGCTCGAGGGCGTGCGAGGGGGATCCGTTGACCTCATACCAGTCAGCGGCTCGCTGGTGGAGCGCGACGATAATGCCGGGTTCGGTGCGGCCGAGCTCGTCCAGCAGGAACTCCCGGAACAGGGCGTGATAGCGGTACCACTGCCGCCGCCGGTCGAGCGGGATCAGGAACAGGCTGGCGGCCTCCAGGCGGCGCAACTGCCCGGCCGCGCCGGAGGATTCGAGGACGGCATCGCACAGCGGGCCACTGAGTTGGTCGAGCACGGCCGTGCGGCGCAGGAACCGCTGCATGTCCTCCGGCTGCTGGGTCAGGGTCTCGCGGTACAGGTAGTCGGACACGTACCGGTCGTTCCCGGCGACGTCCGGCGCCTGGCCGTGGCTGTCCTTGGCGATCACGGCGGCGAAGTGGAGGCCGGCCGGCCAGCCTTCGGTCCGTTTAGTCACCGAGGCGGCCTGCTCCTGGGACAGGCTGACCTGTGCATTGGCGAAAACCTGCTGAGCGCCGGCCGCATCCAGGGCCAGGTCGTCGGCCCCAAACTCCAGCGTCTCGCCCGAGACCCGCAGCCGCGGCAAGTGGGGCTGCTCGGACCGGCTGGCGGTGGCCAGCTGAGACCCCGCCGGAATCGCTGGGATCACCACGCCTAGCACGTCATGGCAGGCCGGTGACCGCAGCTCGTGCAGATCGTCGAGCATCAGCACAAACGGGACCGGGCTCGCGCGGAACTCCGCAGCCAGCCGCGGTGCGGCGCGGCCCAGCACCCACACGCCGGAACCGCCGCCCTTGTCAGTGACAAGGTCAGCGCGGCCAAGACCGGCCCGGCAGTACGCCGACGCTAATGACACGAGCAGCGCCGCGGGCTCGTCATCGAAGCGATCCAGAGAAACCCAGACGACGCGGCGGTCCTCGGCAGCGGCCCACTCCGCCAGGAACATTGACTTGCCATAGCCCGCCGGTGCCGTGACCGCGACACACCGGCAATCGCTCGACCGGGCAGCCTCGATGAGCTTGGCCCGGCTCACCGCACCCGGCCGACGTTGCCGGGTGCCATGGGCGATCAGCCTGGTGATCTGGGGCTGC
>DASQIW010000174.1:0-24536 GCA_035631375.1 Streptosporangiaceae bacterium | reverse complement strand
CCGGCCGAACTCGCCGATCGCGGTCTTGATCAGGTCCTCCGCCGCCGCGTGATCCGACACATCCGCGCCGCTGGCGACCGCCTTGCCGCCCGCGCCGGTGATCTCATCCACGACCTGCTGCGCCGGGCCCACATCACGGCCGGTTCCGTCCATCGCGCCGCCGAGGTCGTTCACCACGACGTTGGCGCCTTCGCTGGCCAGCAGCAGCGCGGTGGACCTGCCGATACCGCGGCCCGCGCCGGTGACGATCGCTACCCGTCCGTCCAGGGTGCCCATGCGGCTCACCTCAACCCCTTCATGATCACCAGATGCGTCCCGATACTAGAACTCCCTTCTGGAATTATCACTGAGACCTGGGTCACAGCAACGGGGTCTCTGCGATTATGCGTGGGCCGCAGATGCGGTGCGGACGTGCGACGATGCTTACAGTGGCCGGGCGGAAACGGGACGGTGACCAGCAGATGGCCGAGCCGCAGGCGCGCAGCTCCTGGCAGTGGGGACGCACCGCGCAGACGCAGCGGGCGCTGCTCGACGCTGCTCGTGAGGTGTTCACCCGACAGGGCTTCGCCGAGGCGAGCATCGCGGATGTGGTGGAGCGCGCCGGATCGAGCGTGGGCAGTCTTTATCACCACTTCGGCGGCAAGAGTGAGCTGTTCATCGCGCTCTGGCAGGAGCACCAGGCCGCTTACGACACGGCGGCCAGCAATGCGGTCGCCGCGGCCAGGCGGGCAGACGTCAGTGACCCGGCTGAGTTGTTCGCCGCCGGTGCGCGCGCGTACCTCGACGGCAGCTGGCAGCGACGCGACCTGTCGATGCTGTTCTCCACGGGAGACGGGCCGCCCGGCTTCGAGCTGATGAAGCGGCACCGCGGGCACGAGTGGATCCGGCAGAACGACGCCTTGCTGCGGCTGGCCGACACCTCGCTCGACCGGCTGTATGCGGCCGTGCTTACCTCGGTTATCGGCGAGGGTGCGCGCGAAGTCGCCGCAGCCCGGACGAGGGGGCAGGCCGACGAGATCATTAATGCGGTCATCGAGTACACCCGCCGGCTCATGGCGGGCGGTCCAGCCGGCACGCGAGCGGTCTGACCCGTCAATTCCATGGCCTGGTCCAGCGGCCAGGCCATGCGCTTAGCCGGCGGCTGAGTTGTTGGCCGGGGAAGTCTGCAGCGGCGCGGTCGCGGTTGAAGCAGACAGCGTTGCCGGGTCGACGAAGGTGCTCCCGTTCGGCCCCGCCTGGACAGCCTGGCCGACAGCGCTGCCCTTGAGCAGGTCCGGCCAGCTCAGGAACCAGTACGTCCAGCCGTTGTCCCACGTGCCGGCCCGCGGGCTTCCGACAACCGTGATCGGGTCGCCGGGAACCGCGAGGTTGTAGTACGTCTCCGCGTTGGCTGGTGACAGGTTGACGCAGCCGTGGCTGACGTTGTCGAAGCCCTGCTGGCCCACCGACCAGAAGGCGTCGTGGTAGTAGTCCCCGCTGAAGGTGAAGCGGACCGACCACGGGACTGAAATGTCGTAGCCGGGGCCCTTCATCTCGACCGGGTTCGCCTTTTCGATGGTGAGGTAGGCGCCGTCCGGCGTGTCGTCGCCTGGCTTGCCGGAGCTGATCGGCCAGTCGTACCGGAGCTGGCCGTTGTAGTAGATCTGCGTCCGGTGCGTTGCCGTGTTCGCGACGGCAACCAAGGAGGGCCCGATGGTGAATGCCTGGGTCAGGGTGTGCGCACCGTACACACCCGGCGCGCCCTGCACGCCGTCGAGGTGCCCGGTGAAGCTCACCGTGGTGCCCGGCGGCCAGTAATCGCGGGGGCGGAAGGCGAGGGTCTGGCTGCCATCCCAGTACCAGGCGCCCACCACCGGATTGGAGGTGGTCAGCTGAAGCGAACGCTCGACCGCCGCCTTGTTGGTGATCGGCTGACTGAAAGTGAGCAGGACCGGCATGCCGACCCCGTAGCTCTGGTTGTAGCCCTGGAAGATCCGGGTCTGGAACGTCTGGCTGGGCGTGAGCGTCTTGAAAGCGCTCGTCTTGGTGACGGGCTGGCCACTCCGCTCGGATGCCTTGGCCGTCACGGTGTAGCTCTGACTGACTTCGAGCGCCCACTGGCTGTGCCAGGTCCTGCCATCCGGGCTCAGGGTGCCGGGCACGGCGGACCCGGCGGAATGGACGGAGACGTCCGTGAGCTTTCCTGCGGTAGTGGTGACGGTAATCCCAGCGGACGGATCGGCGGCCGCAGCCCCGTTAGCGGGCGTGATCGTGATCTTCGGCTGGTTTCCGGTTGCGGCGGCCCCGTGCTTGCCGGTGACCTGCACGCCCTGGCCGCCGCCGGAGCACGCGGTCACCAGCAGCGCCAGCAGCGCTATCATCACGCCGCCCGTCATGAGCGCCGTGGCCCGCCGGGGCTGCGTGCCCCCGGCGCCATCCGTGCGCGGGATGATCTGCATCGTCCGTGTCGCCCCACAATGAGCCCGTTCGCTTTCCTCACCATTCTGCCCACACTCCGGCAGCTGATACGCCGTCGTGGGGAGCCGTCCCCAGGGTCAGGGGACGGTCCTGCAGGGTCGTACCAAACGTGCGGATTTGACGAGCGCTGGCGGGGCCTTGACAGGGCGGCGGGGCACCGCTTTCATCTGTCTAGAACCTGATTCTAAGATTGGCCGTCGGCCGCCCGGCCGCCGGTTGCGCGTGCTGTCACCGCAGCGCACCGTCAGTCAGGAGACGAGCATGGAACTTGACCTCGGGCCGGAGGTCGCGCGCTTCCGCGCGGAGATCCGGGACTGGATCGCTGGGCACGCGCCCGCTGGGCTGACCGAGCTGTCCGACTGGAACAACGTGGTCACCACCGGCGGTTACGGCAGTGAGCGCCGGGCCAAGGCGATGGCCCATCCCCTCTACGCCGAGTGGGAGCGCGAACTCGCCGAAGCCCGGCTGATCTGCCCGCAGTGGCCGGCCGAATTCGGTGGGAAGGGCCTCGAGCCGGTCCAGGCCGCGGTCTTCAACGAAGAGCTGCACCGGGCTGGCGTACCGCGGGTGGTCCGCGGCATGGGCGAGTCCCTGGTCGGCCCGTCCGTCATCGTCCACGGCACCCCGGAGCAGCAGGCCAAGTTCCTGCCGCGGATCATCTCCGGCGAGGACGCCTACTGCCAGGGCTTCTCCGAGCCTGGCACCGGCTCGGACCTCGCCGGCTTGCAGACGAAGGGCGAGATCGACGGCGACGAGATCGTCATCACCGGGCAGAAGCTGTGGACCTCCGGCGCCGCCCGGGCGAACAAGATGTTCGTCTTGTGCCGGACGGACCCGGACGCGGAGAAGCACGCGGGCATCTCGTTCGTGCTCATCGACTTCACCGACCCCAAAGTCAGTTACCGGCCGGTCCGGCAGATGACCGGCGCGGCCGAGTTCTGTGAGGACTTCCTCGACGGCGTGCGGGCGCCGCTGTTCAACGTGATCGGCGGGCTGAACAACGGCTGGCGGGTAGCGATGACGACGCTCGGTTACGAGCGCGGCGGCAGCGCGTCGGTCCAGCACCTCGCGTACGAGCGAGAGTTCTGGGAGCTGACCGAGACCGCCCGCAAGCGCGGCGTCACTTCCGACCAGCGGACCAGGCAGCAGCTGGCCTGGGCCTACACGCAGGTCCAGCTCATGCGGTTTTCCGGGCTAAGGGCGCTGGCCGGGCTCGCGCAGGGCCGGCGGCCAGGTCCGGAGGCGTCGATCAACAAGCTGTTCTGGAGCGAGTATCACAAGAAGCTCGGCGAGATCGCGATCGGCATCGAGGGCACCGACGCGCTGGTCCGGCCGGACGGCAAGGAATACGCCACGACCGGCTGGCAGAACGTCTTCCTCGCCAGCCGGGCCGGGAGCATCTACTCGGGCACGAACGAGATCCAGCGCAACATCATCGCCGAGCGCGCCCTGGGCCTGCCCAAGGAGCCGCGGGTGCGGGCGTGACGATGATGTTTCCGTCGGCGGCCCCGACCGTCGGGGAGGGAACGGGGTCGTCGGCCGGCGCGGCATTGTCGGGGCGCGCAGCCGCCCGGCAGCTCGTCACCCCGGAGCGGCTGGCCGAGTTCTTCGCGCCCCGCAGCATCGCGATGGTCGGTGCGTCTGAGGCATCAGGCTGGTCCCGGTTCATCGTCGCTGCCAGTGCGGCGGTGGGCTACCGGGGCCCGCTGCTGCCGGTGCACCCGCGGCACGAGAAGGTCTTCGGCCGGCGTGCTGTGCGCAGCCTGCGCGACCTGGACGAGCCAGCCGACCTCGCCTTCATCCTCGTCCCGACACAGGCGGTGGCGGAAGTCATCGAGGACGCCGGAGCAGCCGGAGTACGGAACGCGGTCGTTCTGGCCTCCGGTTACCGCGAGGCAGGCAGCGCCGGGCGGGGGCTCGAGGACGACCTGGTCACGGCCGCGGCTGGTCACGGCATCATGCTGCTCGGGCCGAACACGCTGGGCTTCCTCAACACGGCGGCGAAGGTCGCGCCGTTCGGCCTGACCGTGCCGCTGCCGCTGACGGCCGGCCCGGTCGGTATCGCGCTGCAGAGCGGCGCGCTGTCCAGTGTTCTGCTGGCGTTTGCGCGCGCGCAGGCGATCGGCGTGAGCACGCTGGCCAGCGTCGGTAACGAGGCGATGATCACCACCGCAGATGTGCTCGACTACCTCATCGCCGATGAGCAGACCAGGGTCATCTGCCTGTTCCTGGAAGGGATCGGTGACCCAAAGGCCTTCAGCGCGGCGGCACAACGCGCAGACGAGGCCGGTAAGCCGATCGTGGCGCTCAAGGCCGGGGCGAGCCAGGCGGGCCAGCAGGCCGCACTCGCCCACACCGGCGCGATCGCCGGTGATGACGCCGTCGTCGACGCGGCGCTGCGCCAGCTCAACATCATCCGGGTGGACAGTATCGAGAGCCTGCTCACCACGGCGGCGCTGCTTGGCTACCAGCGCTGGCCGAGCGGCCGGAGGATGGGCGTACTCACGTCGTCCGGGGGCGCGTGCGACATCATCGCCGACCGGGCCAGCGCGGCTGGCATCGAGATCCCGCCATTCTCGGCCGCGACTACCGAGGCCATCGCGGCGCATCTGCCTGAGTTCGCCGCCGTCCGAAACCCGCTGGACTGCACTGGGTATGTGCTCGCGAACGCCCGCACGTCGGCGCTGACCGCGATCGACCACGCCCTGGAGGCCGCGGTCACTGATTCCGGCCTCGACTTCGTGCTGTCGGCTGGATTCGCCATCCCTGAGGCGCGGCCGCCTGACCCGGCTGGCAAGCTGCTCGAGGATCGGATCAGCTGGATCGCCGACCGAATGGCTGCCGCGCCGGTTCCCGTCATCCCGCTGAGCCTGACCTGCACGGACGTGGGCCCCTACGCGCGCGAGCTGCTCGGCGCGCATGGCATCCACCCGCTGCCGGGCATGGAGCTAGGCCTGCAGGCGCTCGGCAACACGCTGCGCTGGCTGGATGGCCGAGGCTCGGCGCGGCCGATGGCCGGGCCGCCCGGCGGGCCAGCCGGGCCTGCCACGGCCTGGAGCGAGGCCCAGGGTCGTGATCTGCTCGCCGCGGCCGGTTTGCCCGTGGTCCCCGGCCGACTGGTCAGCTCGGCGGATGAGGCCGTTGCCGCTGCCCGCGAGCTCGGCACGCCCGTGGCACTCAAGATCAATTCGGCGCGCATCACGCACAAGTCCGATGTCGGAGGTGTGCTGCTGCACCTGTCCGGCGACGCGGCCGTGCGGGCTGGCTACGAGCGGGTCGTCGCGGCAGGTGCGGCGCATGGGGGCGGGGCGGACGTGCTCGTCACGTCCATGCGCGACGGCGGCATCGAGGTGCTGGCTGGCGTGACGATGGACCCTGGCTTCGGACCGGTCCTCGCGGTCGGTCTCGGCGGCGTGTTCGTCGAGGTGCTGCGGGACACCAGCCTGCGGGTGCTGCCGGCCGGGCCGGCCGACGTGCGCGAGATGCTCGGCGAGCTGAGGGCGCTGCCGCTCTTGCAGGGCGCCCGGGGCGGCGTCGCGGCAGATCTCGACGGGCTTGCCCGGGTGATCGCCGGGCTCGGCGAGGTGGCCGGCTCGGTCCGCGGCCTGCAGGCTTTCGAGGTCAATCCGCTCTGGGTTCGGGGCAGCCAGATCGAGGCGCTGGACGTCCTGGTCGTGGCGAGCCAGGACAACAACGACGACGAGTTCACGAGTTAAGGAGAACCGGACAATGATCCTCGGTGTTACTGCAGAGCAGGAGGAGCTGCGCTCGTCGGTCCGGCGTTTCCTGGCTGACCGGGCGCCGATCAGCGCCGTACGGGAATTGATGGAGACCACCGACGGGCTGGACCCGGCGGTGTGGCGGCAGGCGGGCGAGCAGCTTGGCCTGCAGGGCATCGCGATCCCGGAGGAGTACGGCGGCGCGGGCTTCAGTTTCGCCGAGCAGGCGATCGTGCTGGAGGAACTGGGTGCCGCGCTGTACGGCGGGCCGTATCTGGCCAGCGCTGTGCTCGCCGCTACCGCGCTGCTGACGAGCAGCGACGAGGGCGCGAAGAAGTCCTACCTGCCGGGCATCGCGGCCGGCGAGCTAATCGCGACGCTGGCATTCACCGAGGAAGACGGTTCCTGGGATGCCGGCGCGGTCCGGCTTGCGGCGATCAGGGACGGTGATGGCTGGCGGCTTGACGGGCGGAAGAGCTTCGTTCTTGACGGCCACACGGCGGGGCTGATCCTCGTGGTGGCCCGGACCGGAGATGAGCTGAGCCTGTTCGCCGTTGCGGCCGATGCTGGCGGGCTGACCCGCGCCGCGCTGCCGACGCTGGACCAGACCCGCAAGCTCGCGCGCCTGGACTTCGTCTCAGTGCCCGCGCAGCTGGTCGGTTCCGTTGGCGACGGGGCCGCGGTGCTGAGCCGGGTGCTCGACGTGGCGGCGATCGCCCAGGCCGCTGAGCAGCTCGGTGGCGCGCAGCGCGCGCTGGACATGGCAGTCGACTACCTCAAGGTGCGGCACCAGTTCGGGCGGCCGATCGGCAGCTTCCAGGCACTCAAGCACCGGTGCGCCGACCTGCTGCTGGAGGTCGAGTCGCTGCGCAGCGCCGTCCAGTACGCGGCCGCTGCGGTCGCGGAAAACTCCGACGAGATCCCCGTCGTTGCGTCGCTGGTCAAGGCCTATGCCTCCGACGTCTACTTCCATGTCGCGGCGGAGAACATCCAGCTCCATGGCGGCATCGGCTTCACCTGGGAGCACGACGCGCATCTCTACTTCAAGCGCGCCAAGGCAAGCGAGCTGTTCCTCGGGGATGCGAACTACCACCGCGAGCACCTCGCGGAGCGCATCGGCCTCTAGATAACCGCGGTCGTCAGTGGCCGTGGTTGCAGGGGTGCAGGTGCTGGTGTTCTAGCCAGGTGCTGATGGCGTGTTGCCAGGACCCGAGGTAGGCGGGGTATCCGTCGGCGAAGAGCTGGACCATGTGGTCGGCAGCGCTGGTGAGGGCGGTCAGCTGGTAGATGACCTCCACGTCGCTGTGGTCACCGACAGGATTAATGCTGATGGTGACGGTCCCGGCCTGCTCACCCGGAGTCACGCGCGCATAGGAGATCTGCGTGCCGGGTTGGCGGTCAGTGACGAGCCAGATGGTGTGCTTGCCGTGCGCATCGGTCTCGAAGACCGTGCCAGGCTGGGCGTCGTCGGCGGCCGGGGCAGGGAAGCTGGGGTGCCATCCGTGCGCCCAGTCCTGTTCGCCTCGCGGGGTGAACAAGCGGAACGCTTCGCGCGGCGGCAGGTCGACCCGGATGTGGCCGGTGAGTCGCTGCGTGCTCGTCACGGCTGCTCCTTGAGCTTGTGCGCGTCGGCGGCTGTCAGGGTCAGGCCGTAGACCGCCTTGAGCTGATCGATCTTCTCCAGGACGGGCGCGCCGAATGGTGCCTTGCCCTCGAAGGCGTGCAAGACGATGCCCTCGACGAGGTCACCGAGGGAGAGGTCGAGGTACTCGGCCAGGCCCTTGAGAACTTTCAGCGTGTTGCGCTCGATGCGAAGGCCCGTCTGCACTCGCTCAATTGTTACCACGGTAATATGGTACACGCTGTGGTCACATGACGTTGGTCCAGGCGCGGGGGGCCAGCTCAGGCGTGCTGCGCATCGACCGATCGGGCAGGAACATGCTGAGCGCGGTCAGGAACGCCAGGATCTTTGACACCACGTTCAGGGTGAAGGGCGCGGGAGCGGATGGGTAGCCGAAACCGATCAGGCTCCACACGGCGAACACCGCCAGCATGGCGGCGAAGCACCAGAACGTTGCCCGCCTCAGCCGTGCCACCGGTGACAGCGTCAGCAATGCCAGGGTCGTGAGCTCGACCAGGATCAACGGCCCGAAGAAAAGGGCCCGGTACGCTGCCGGATCGGGCGGGATAGGCGGATAGATTCTGCCCATCACGATGAGGTCGAAGGGGAACTCAAAGATCATTGTCGCAGCCAGGCCGCCGATCACCGCACCCCCGAGCGCGATGCGCCAGCCCCGCTCGTTGTGCAGGAGCGCGATGGCGAGGCAGACAATGCCGAAGCACACAACCGTGACGGGCGTGATGGGATCCGCCGGCGGTGCCTGACCCAGGTGCTCTCGATGCGCGTGAAGTGCGTAGAGCGCGAAGCACGTGAGGAACGCCGCGATCGACAGGATCCAGGCCACCAGCAGGAACGCGCTGGCGGTGCGGCCCGGCCGCCGCAGCGGTACCGGCAGCGGCAGTCTTGAGCCGGCATACACAACGCCGGCCGCTGCCCCCGCGAGCACAGCGGCGAGCACGATATCCGCGGTGCCGCCATAGCTCACCCATGTCCCGTACTGAGTCATGACTGCCTCCCGGAGCGCTAGACTTTGCAGTGCAAAGCTACTTTACTTTGAAGCGCAAAGTCAATGGCGGCCATGGCGTAATCTTCACCAGCGCTTGTGATGTCCCAGCGCAGGTCCGCTTGCAGCGGCGCAATGCTGGTGTGCAGGTGCGCGGTCAGGAAGGACCGTGATGCCCCGACCGCCACCCGGCCGCGAGGCTAGGTCGCCGGCCTCGCCGCTTCGTCGCTCAGCCGGTCCCGGAGATCCGTGGCGAGCCGCGCCAGGTCCGGGCCGAGGACCGCGATCTCAGCGAGGACCTGAGCGGAGGGCAGGTAGTGACCTCGTCGCCGTTGCTTGCCATCACTGCCGCGCTCATCGTCGCTGCCGGTGCGGATGTCGGGCAGCGACGAATCTGTCACGGGCGCCACACTAATCAGTCCAGCATCACGGCCCGCGTAACGACGCGCCCGAAAAGATCTTGACTTACGCCCCTGACTCTGGGTAACGCTCGTGATCGTTGCTCGCCCCCAGCGGCAATCCCGTTAGCGCAGCGGCGAGCTGCCCGCGGCTGCGCACGCCGGTCTTGTCTGCGATCGCTCGGACGTGGTCGTTGACGGTGTGGTGCGAGACGTGCAGGGCTGCCGCGATCTGCTGGCTTGACTGACCCGCCAGCACGAGCCGCGCGACCGCTCGCTGCCGAGGGGTCAGATCGTAAGCCCGCATCAGCAGCGGCGCTATCTCTGTCGGCGCCGCCGGCTGGATTGTGATGGCGACGGCGGCGTCACCGGCCTGGGGCACCAGCCTCCCGCCGGAAAGCCGCAGCCACATCCCGGTAGCGGTACGCGTGCGCAGCGACGCGCTTGGCCTGGTCTCGAGCATGGCTAGCGTCGCGAGGATCATCGAGTAGCTGGCGTCCAGCTGCCCGAGCCAGTGCCGCGCTGCGGGTGTCTGGCTGATCAATGCTCCGGACCGCCCGAACAGGAGCGTGCCAGGCTCGGCACTGTCTGCGTTTCCGCCCGGCGGCGCGGCACTAACCCAGGCACGCCGGGCGCCCGTCGCGAACGGCAGCAAAACGCTGGTCATGGCTTCGGCGTCGGCGTCGGTGAACCGACGTCCGCCTTCGCTCCGGAACAGGCAGAGCGCTCCCCAGCTGATCCGGTCGACCACGAACCAGCAGCGCAGTTCGTCGGCGACGCCGCCGGGCCGCAGCAGCTCGGCGAACCGGCGAACACCGGGTGCATCGTGGCGAGCCGCCGCGGCGAGCACTCGCGGATGATCAGCCGCGCCGGGCCCGGAGTGCTCAAACTCAAACCGCCAGAACTGCGGCAGCCGGTCACCGAGCGGAGCGTGGCCGTAGGCAACGGCAACGGGCAGCGAGCTGTCCGGGTCGGCAAGGTCCATGCACCAGCCGTCGAACCCCACGGCGCGCTCGAGCGCGGGCATCGCGGTGGCGGCATACTCCTGCAGGCCCAGCGCAGCCGAGGAGAGTCGGCCCATCAGCGCGCCGACGCGATCAAGGGCCAGGGACCTGGCGCTCACCCATCCGATGCTAGGTGCCATCACCAGGGCCGGAAATCCCGAGTTCTCGGGATTACCCGGCGCCGGGGGTGCCGCGCACGCTGGAGGCCATGGATGCCACTGACGAGTCAAGCCCGGCGTGTACCGCTAACGAGGCCCTGCGTCTGGCGGCGGAGTTCTCGCCGCTGACGGGCGAGCAGGTAGAGGACCCCTATGCCTTCTACGCGCGGGCGAGGGCTGAGGAGCCGGTCTTCTTCAGCCCGAAGTTCCAGATGTGGTTTGTCACCCGCTATGACGACATCGACACGATCCTCTCCGATCCGGCCACTTTTTCGTCGAAGGGGACGATTCCGCCCTACCCTGAGTTCAGCCTGGCAGTCCGGGCAGCTTTGGACGGGTACCGCCCGCCACAGAACTTGATCAACATGGATCCGCCCGAACACACCAGCTTGCGCCGACTGGTGCAGCAGGCATTCAGCCCGCGGCGCGTGGCCGGCCTCGCGGACATGGTCAGGGAGATCGCGGCGGGCCTCGTGGCTGATTTCGCCGACGCGGGTCACGCCGATCTGATCTCGCAGCTCGCCTATCCGCTGCCGCTGACGGTGATATTTCGGGTGCTCGGCGTTCCCCCGCAGGACATCGCCGCCTGCCAGCGCTGGACTGCAGACCTGAAGGCACTGCAGTTCGGTCACTCCGGCCTACCAGAGGAGCGGCAGGTGGAGTGCGCGGGCAGCGTGCTGGCGTTCCAGCGCTACCTCGAGGAGCTCGCCGCGAACTGGACCCCGGGCGACCGGGAGGGAATCCTCGGCGACCTGCGCGAGGCCAAGGACGAAGGCGGCGCCTCGTCCCTGTCCATCTCCCAGGTCGCTGACCAGATGAACGCGCTCGTCATCGGCGGCCACGAGACGCTGGCAAGCGGGCTCGGCAACATCCTCCAGCTGCTGCTGAGCGCGCCCGAGCGCTGGCGCCGGGTATGCGAGGATCCTGGCCTCATCGAGGCGGCAGTCGAGGAGGGACTCCGCTATGAGGCCCCGGTCAACGGCATGATTCGCATAGCGACGCGTGCGGTCACCCTCAGCGGCGTGCACGTGCCCGCGCAGGCACGACTGCTCTTGCTCTTCGGGTCGGCCAATCGCGACGAAACCCGGTTCCCCCAGGCTGACCAGTTCGCACTCGACCGGGCTGGGCAGCCGCCGCACCTCGCTTTCGGCCGCGGCGTGCATTATTGCGTCGGGGCGCCGCTCGGGCGGCTGGAAGCGAGAATTGCCCTGGAGGTGCTCGGACGGCAGCTTCCGGGCCTCCGGCTAGAGCCCGGTGCCGCCGTCGAGCACGTACCGAACCTGATGTTCCGCGGCGTAGCGCGGCTGCCCGTGGTCTGGGACGCCTGACTGCTGCGGGTAGGGCTCTGGGTGCCGGGCCTACCACTGGCGTGCATCTCCAGCGGCTGCGGAAGAATGAGGGGATCTGGCGGAGCCGACGGGCCGGGATCAGCTTTTACCCAGCCGGAGGGGAGCTCGTCATGGCGTCAATTTCCGAGCGGGAGCAGCGGGAGATCGAGGCGGCCAACGCCTCTGGCAATGTCCCGGTCATCTTCATCCACGGGCTGTGGCTGCTGCCGAGCAGCTGGGCCAGCTGGGCGGACCTGTTTCGGCAGGCTGGCTACGCGCCGCTGACGCCGGACTGGCCAGATGATCCGGAAACGGTCGAGCAGTCCAGGGAGAACCCGGACATCCTGGCCAGGAAGACCCTGGAGCAGGTCGCCGATCACACCACCGAGATCATCACTGCCCTGGACAAGAAGCCAGTGGTCATGGGGCACTCGACCGGGGGGCTGCTGGCGCAGATGCTCGCGGGCCGGGGCCTGTCGGCGGCCACGGTGGCCATCGATCCCGGCGTCTTCCGCGGCGTTCTGCCCCTGCCGGCCTCGGTGCTCAAGGGGCTGGGCCCGTTCCTGGTCAACCCGCGAACCCGGGGCCGAGCGATCACGCTCACCTTCGACCAGTTCAAGTACGCCTGGGCGAACGCGCTAGAGGAGAAGGAGGCCAAACAGCTCTACGCCACGTACCATGTCGCCGGCTCCGGAATCGCCCTCGTCCAGATGGGCAACGCGAATCTCAACCCGCGGACGGAGGCGAAGGTAAACACCACCAGCCCCGAGCGCGGTCCCCTGCTGATAATCGACGGCGAGAAGGACCATACAGTGCCGTGGGCGATCGCACACGCCGCCTACCAGCGGCAACAGCGCAACCCTGGCGTGACGGAGATCGTGAAGATCCCGAATCGGGGCCACTCCCTCACGATCGACCACGGCTGGCGCGAAGTCGCCCAGACGGCACTCGATTTCGTCAAGCAGTTCGCGTGAGACCGTTGTGGGCTCCCGTTCACGGGTGCTGGGCACTGACTGTCAGGTCCCGGTCGGTCTAGCCCAGATCTCGCTTGAGGGCGAACCGGTCACCGATGGTCGGACGTGATGGTGCACCTCCTGACCACTCACATCCCACGCTGCGCAAAGAAACTCGCGGAGGTCGATGGTCAGCCGAAGACCGGCTGCGGTCTGCCAGTCGAACCGCCGGACTTCGAACGCGCCGCCCGCCCTGGACCAGTACGTCCAGCCAGTGCCGTCGGTGCGGAAGGCGACTTCCGCCGCCTCCATGGCGCCCAGGTAGAGATCGTCGTCTGACCAGTATCCAGTGAGGCGGTCATCCAGCACCTTCTCATTGTGGAGAGCCGGTAGCGTGATGAGGTGGACCGGTTGGATTCGTGGCTAAACGGTCAGGTTGGCTGGCGTCGTGTGGCGCTCACCTGGCTCGTCTTTTGCCCGATGGGGGTTACATTCGGCAGCTTGACCCAGGCGTCCATTGCGTTACAACACCCAGGGTGTGAGCAGCTAGCAGGCGACAGGTTCATTCAGAAGTGTGAGCCGCGGCTAGGCGCTGGATTCCTCGTGGTGGCGGCGTTGTCGGTTCTGGCTGTCGTCCCGTTCGCAGTGCTGTTGGCCGTCCTGCAGCGCAGGTGGGCACGCCGGAACCCTGGCAGGCCCTTTCTCTCCTGGTGCAGGATTGCCTTCGTCTGGTGCCTCAGTGCCGCCGGACTGTTAAGTACCTTCAGTGATCAGCAGCAGTACGGGAGCGGCACCCGTCAGTCCCTGTCGCTTTCGGCGGGATTGCTTTTGGTTGCTGCAGCCGTCTTCTTTCTGCTGGAGATGCGCCGTCGACGATCGACCCGCATGGATGCCCCTCGTCTCTGAGAGTTGGTGCGTGGACGAGGGAGAGCTGAGGCGGCGGGCGCAGCGCGCCGCGAGCTTCGCTGCCTGCACGTTGTGTTGCAGGTCCTCGATCTTGTTACCGGTTTCCAAGAACCGATAGGGTCCGACGATGGCGGCAACGATCCGAATATCCTCGAATGTCCCCGTGATTCAGTCTGCTCTGAAGGTGCGCCCCTTGCGCGTAACCATTGACGGCGGCGAGGAGCGGGATCTGTCGTTGTCCGAGTCGAACGAGTTAGCGGTTGAGGCGGGCAACCATCGCGTCGAGATGTACGTGGCCTGGGCGCTGCCAGCAAGGATGGGTCCCGCCCAGATCGACGTAACCCTCCAGGACGGCGACACAGTGGAGCTCGTCTACAAGCCGCCGTGGATCCGGACGAAGGCAGGCAAGCTCACGCTCTCGACCTAGTCGGCGCCAGTGAATCTGCTGGCGCTGGCCGGCCCGACAGCAGTTGGATCAGCCTGTGCACATCGTCCTGGAGACTGAGCGGATGCTGCTGCGGCGTTTCACTGAGGCGGATGCCGGACCGCTGGCCGCGTTGTACGGCGACCCACGGGTCATGCGGTTCATTACTCCGCAACCGCCTGCGCTAGCGGACGTGAAGACAACGATTCTGCCGGAGTACCTGCGCGAGTATCGCGAGCTGGCCGAGGGTCTGGGTTCCTTCGCGGCCATTGAGAAGGAGACGGGGCTACTGGCCGGCCGGTTCTCCCTCAAGCCTGCTAACAGCTATGGCCTGACCGGTGGCATGGAGCTCGGATACCGCCTGTACCCGGCGTTCTGGGGGCGCGGGCTCGCAACTGAGGGAGTACGCGCCCTGATCGAGTCAGCTTTCGTGCGCCTGAACCGCGACAGGGTCGTCGCGACCACGATGGCCGACAACATCGGCTCCTGGCGGGTGCTGGAGAAGTGCGGGCTGCGCCGGGTGAGAACGTTCTACTACGAGGACGCTGACCTAATGCCCGATGCCGAGCACGGCGATTTCGTCTACGAGCTGACCCGCAACGAATGGGCCAGTCAACAGCGCTAGGCGTCGGCTAGCGCGGTGCGCGCCGCGCGTACCGGACAGCGTGCGGGCGGTGCTCGCCTGTGATCGTCGCCTGGCGCAGCGCGGCGAGGAAGTCCGCAGGCCCGTCGAAATCCGGCATCTCCAGGTACGCGGCGCCGATGCCCTCCGGGTCGTGCGCGTCCGAGCCTGCCCCGCCGGGCAGGTCGTAGCGCGCCGCGAGCTTCGCTGCCTGCACATTGTGTTCCTGATCCTCGATCTTGGCGTTGAACACCTCGACCACGTCCGCGATGCCCTCGGCGCACAGCCGCTCCGAGATGGCGGGCTTGATCGTCGACCGGCCTGGGTCGTAGGGATGCGGGAGATAGATCAGGCCACCACGTTCCCTTATCTTCCCGATCGCTTCGGCAAGCGGAAGCACATAGGGAATGCGCTCGGTGAGGAAAAGGCCGATGACATCGCCATCGGTCGTGCGGATCTCCTCGCCGACGATGACCCGAGCGCCGATGCCGCGCTCGGCCGCCTCCACCGCGGCAGCGGTGACGTTGTGATCGGTGATGAAGACGACATCCAGCCGCTCCTGCTCAACCCGCTCGGCCAGCTCGTCGATCGTCGTGACCGCATCACCTGATAGCGCCGTGTGCAGGTGGCAATCGACCCGGATGAGGGCCATCAGCTCTGCGGGACCGGGACGCCCAGCTCCGCGAGCAGCTCCTGGGAATAGGTGACCTTGCCGGTCAGGCTGCGCGGGTCGGCGTGGCAGAGCATGAGCGCCGCCTCCGCCATCACCGACGGCGGCTCAGCGTTCGGATCGTTCTCGCTGGTCAGATGGTGGAAGACCGTGCCCGGCGTCGGCACGACCAGCGTCGGTGAGAGCGCGTTGACGGCGATGTTATCGGGATACATCTCAGCTGCGAGGCCAGTCGAGAACCGCTCGATCGCGGCCTTGCACATCCCGTACACGGTGCCGCCCCGGCCGGCGAACGGGCCAGGCGGGATGACCGGATGCCGGGCCGCTATCGAGGAGATGTTGAGGATCCAGCCGCCGCCGCGCTCGCGCATGCCAGGCATCACGAGCTGCGCCAGGTGGAATGCTGCCTCGACCTGCACCGAGAACATGAGCGCGTACCGCTTCGCGGTGAAGTCCTCGACCCGGGTGAAGTACGTGACGGCCGCGTTATTGACGAGGATGTCAGGCTGGCCGAGCTGACTGATGGTCTCGGCCACGAGGTGCTCACGATCGGCCGGCTTGGACAGATCCGCGGTGATCGCGACGGCGGAGCCGCCGGCCGCCTGGATCTGCCCGGCCGTCTCGGCGATGGTGCCGGCGAACGGCGAGACGCCGGGCTCGGCCGTCCGGGCCGCCACTGCCACGGCGGCGCCCTCGGCGCCAAACCGCCTGGCTATCTCGGCACCGATGCCGCGGCTTGCGCCGGTGACGATGGCCACCCGGCCGTCTAGCAGGCCCATTCAAAACCTCCGGCTGCAAACGCTCACCCTGGAGCGAAATACTAGAAGCGTGTTCTACTAAGCCATTGGACCGAGCCAGGACGGGCTGTGTCAATGCGCCCGTTCGGCACAGGGTTGGAGGTCATGATGCCGCTCAATCACAGTCTCGTCGGTGTCCAGGGTGAGCCGACCGAGCGTTCATGGACGTCGAAGGACGCCCTCCTGTACGCGATCGGGGTCGGCGCCGGGCTCGACAATCCCCTGGAAGAGCTGCAGTTCACGACCGAGAACACCGCGGGCGTCCCGCAGCAGGTGCTGCCGACCTATGGCGTGCTGCTGGCGCAGGCACGCGCGTCCGGGGACCTTGGCGACTTCGATCGCGCCATGCTGGTCCACGCCGAGCAGTCGATCGAGCTGCATCAGCCGCTGCCAGTCGAGGGCACGCTGCGGACCTCTGCGGTGGTGACCGGCATCTACGACAAGGGCTCTGCTGCGGTTGTCGAGACCGAGAACCACGCCGTGGATGCCGCGTCCGGTGCGCCGGTGGTCACGACCCGCAGCAGCGTGTTCATCCGGGGCGAGGGCGGCTTTGGCGGCGACCGCGGCACGTCGCAGCCGTGGGAGCTGCCAGACAGGGCGCCGGATCACAAGGTGACGCAGCAGACCAGGCCTGAGCAGGCTCTGCTGTACCGGCTGTCGGGTGACCGCAATCCGCTGCACTCCGATCCCTCGTTCGCGGCCAGGGGCGGGTTCAGCCGACCGATCCTGCACGGCCTGTGCACCTACGGCATCACCGGACGGGTGCTGCTGCACGAGCTCTGCGGCTCCGATCCGGCCCGCTTTGCGTCAATGTCCGGCCGCTTCTCGAGGCCGGTGCTGCCCGGCGAGTCGCTGGTCGTCTCCATCTGGGCAGGCGAGGACGGCACCGCGCAGTTCCAGACGGCGAAGGAGGACGGCACGGTCGTCATCGACCGAGGGACAGTGCGGTTCCGCTAGCCGGCCTGGCGCATCCAGGAGCCGCAGGTCTGATCGCCTGCGTTCTGCCACGCTAAAGAACGTGGACACGGATCAGCTGCCGGTCATACCAGACCCAGCGCTCGTCGTGCTCATCGGCGCCGCGGGCTCCGGCAAGTCGACGTGGGCCGAGGAGCACTACCGGCCCGCCGAGATCGTGTCGTCCGACCGGCTCCGCGCTGTTGTCGGCAGCGGCGAGCACGATCTGGACGCCTCGGACGAGGCGTTCTCGCTGCTCGACCAGATCGTCGCCGCGCGGACGAGACGACGGCTCACAACCGTGGTGGACACCCTCGGCCTCAGCCCCGACCAGCGGCTCGGCTACCTCGCCCTGGCTAGACGTGCGCGGCTGCCCGCGGTCGCCGTGCTCTTCGATACCGGCTCAGCGGTCTGCCGCGAGCGCAACCGGTCACGCGAGCGCTCAGTGCCCGCCGCCGTCCTCGACGCTCAGCTCGGCCGGGTTCGGCAGACCGCCAGCCAGCTCGACGCCGAAGGCTGGGACATGGTCGTGCGGCTATCCGGGGCGCCCGCTGCGCAGTCGGTTGAGCCTGCGCACACGCCGGGCAGCAGCCGGGCCGCTCGCCAGCAGCGCGACCGGCCAGCCAGGCTGCAGTTCGTCCTGCAGATCTCCAGGTTTGACTGGGGCGACGATCCGGCAGGCTGGCTCAGGTCGGTCGCCCTGGCCGCTGATGAAGCGGGGTTCTCCGGGCTCGCCCTGATGGACCACCTCATCCAGATCCCGCAGGTTGGGCGCAGCTGGGAGCCGATCCCCGAGCCGTGGGTGACCCTTGGCCTGCTCGCTGGTCTGGACACTGACCTGCGACTCGGCACGCTGGTCAGCCCCGTGACGTTCCGGCCCGCAGGGGTGCTGGCGAAGGCCGCTGCCACGCTTGACGCACTCAGTGGCGGTCGCGCGTTCTGCGGGATCGGGGCCGGCTGGTGGGACCGCGAGCACGCCGCGTTCGGGGTGCCTTTCCCGCCGCCGGCCACGAGGCTTCGCCTGCTCGAAGCCGAGATTGAGACGCTACGAGCGCTGTGGCTGCCGGGCACGAAGCCGTACCGCGGCGCCCGCGTCGAGCTGCCGGAGACGACCTGCTATCCGAGGCCGGCCGGTCACATTCCCGTCATCGTCGGCGGCAGCGGGGACCGGACTCTCGGCATCGCGGCCCGGCTCGCCGACGGATGCAACCTGCCGTCCGACGTCGACGTCCTCGACGGCAGGCTCGCGGTGCTGCGCGCGCACTGCGAGCGAGCGGGCCGGAATCCCGACGAGGTTGCCGTCACCGTTCTGGACATTCCCGTCGTGGGCCGCGACCGTGAGCAGGTGGCGGTGCTCGTCGAGGCGCTGCGCGGCCGGGTCACCGCGGCCGCTTTCGCCCGCAGTCACCACGCGGGCGTGGCGGCCGATCACGTCGGCCGCTACCGGCTGCTGGCCGACCGCGGCGTCAGCACGGTGTTCGTGTCGCTGCCCGACCTCACTGGTCCCGACGATCTTGCACGGCTCGCGCCCATTACCGCATCGTTCGCCTAGGGCAGGTCAGGCCGCATTACGGGTCAAGGCCGGCTGACGGCCCGGACCAGGCGGCCGTTTTCGAGGTATACGGTGCCGCGGCGCCGGGCCCGGCCGTCGCGCCGGACGGCCGCGCGCACGCGCCGGCGGATCGGCTTGCGCAGCAGCCCCAGGGCGTCGGCGACCGGAACGAGCCGGTGCTCGGCGATCTCCTCGCCCTGCAGCCTGACAGCCCTCAGCGCCCTAGCGTCCTGCTGGCCGCAGTTGAACAGGAACCGGATGCCACCCGGCCGGCCCGGTCGGGGGGGACGGAAGTCCACGCACGCAAGCCGGCCACCGGTTACCTCGAGACCGCACTCCTCGCGCACCTCACGCTGGCAGGCCTGCCACGGCGTCTCGCCGTCGTTCTCCATGACGCCGCCGGGAATCGTCCAGCCCGACTTGTAGGTCGGCCGCAGGATCAGCAGCCGTCTCCGGTCGTCGAAGATCAGCGCGCTGGCGGACGCCGGTACGCCCGGCGGCTCGTAGCCAGTGCTGATCAACGGTTCGTGGGGGACGTGGGTCATGGCTCACCTTAGCCCGCGCCGTTACATTGTCCGGATGACGACATTCATCACCCGGCTGCCGCCAGCGCCCGGCGCGGCGGGCCCTCGGCTGGCCGTCAAGGACCTCATCGATGTCGAGGGCGTGCTGACGACGGCGGGCAGCCGCGCCGTCGCGGAGACAGCCAGCCCAGCCAGCCGGGACGCGGCGTGCCTGGCCGGTGCGCGCGCCGCCGGTGCGGTCATCGTCGGCAAGGCGAACCTGCACGAGCTCGCGTACGGCGGCGCCGGCATCAACGAGTGGCTCGGCACGCCGGTGAACCCGCTCGATCCGGCGCTGCTGCCCGGCGGGTCGTCGAGCGGCTCGGCGGTCGCGGTGGCCGACGGCGATGCAGAAGTCGCCTATGGCTCCGATACCGGCGGCTCCGTACGCATCCCGGCGGCGTTCTGCGGGATTACTGGGCTGAAGACGACGCACGGCCGGGTCTCGCTCGACGGCGTGTGGCCGCTTGCGCCCAGCCTGGACACGGTCGGGCCGATGGCGCGCGATGTCGCCGGCGTAGCGACCGGGATGGCGCTGCTGGAGCCCGGTTTCCTGGTAGCCGCGCAGCCCACCGCGCGGATCGGCCGGATCCGGCCGGACGGATTCGATGTCGATCCCGTGATCGACGCAGCGATCGAGGCCGCCCTCGTCGCAAGCGGCCTGGAGGTGGCCGAGGTCAACCTGCCCGGCTGGCTCGCAGCCAGGGAGACGTGCGGAGTCCTGCTCGATTTCGAGGCGGCACAGTCCAACCGCGCGCTGCTGGTCGACCCGGCCGTGCGCGCGCTCATCGGCCCGAATGTGCTGGCCCGGCTCACCGCAGCGGAGACGGTGACGCTCGAGGACGCCCGGGCGGCCCGCGCCACGCAGGCGGGCTGGCGGGCGGCGATGGCGGTCGCGTTGCGTGCGGCTGACGGTCTCCTCGCGCTGCCGACGGTGCCGTTCTTTCCGCCGCCTCTCGCGGAGGCGGCGGGCATCCATTTCACCGCGTTCACGAATCCGGTCAACCTCGCAGGCTTCCCAGCCCTCGCACTGCCCATCCCGGCTGCTGGCCGGCTGCCGGCCAGCCTGCAGCTGATCGGACCACCCGACAGCGAGGACCTGCTGCTCGCGACCGGCGCGGTCATCGAGGCTGCCGTCGCGCACGACTGGGTTTCTTCGAGTTGCTAGGGCGTGCGCCGCGGCTGGCAGAAGCCGGCGAGATTGGCGGGCAAAGGCTCAGGACCCAGGCGAATACTGGAGGTGTAACTTCGGTCCGCTAGAAATGGGGCGAAAAAGGAGCGGCCATGAAGTATTCAAAGGGGGTTATGGCAGGAACGTTAGTCATGTTCCTCGCCGCATGCGGCAGTAACGCACCCAAGAGCACCACGCCGCCTGTCGGGCACACCTCGACGTCCGCGACAACGTCGACCCCGGATCTGAATGCTGAACTGCTTGCTACCAGCGATCTGCCGGCCGGCTGGTCATCGGTACCCGGCTCAGACAGCGGTCCCCAGCCGAAATGCATCGCTCACGTCGTGTCCGATCTGAACGCCGCACATCATGTCTTGGCGACGTTCGCCTACGGGCCGAACGGCTCGCCCTACCTCGGCGAATTGCTCGCCTACCTGCCAGGCCAGGGTCAGAGCACCGTGACAGCTCTCTCGCAGGCCCTGTCTAGCTGCGGTCAGATCAGCTTTACCTCAACATCCGGAGGGCAGACTTTGACCCTGACTGGCACCATCGGCTCCTTGGCGATCCCACCTATCGCGGACCAGTCATCCGCGTACCAGATGAACCTGTCGGGCAACGTGTCTGGATCGTCGGTCACACTCGATTGCGACGTTGTCGTGTTCCGCAAGGCCGATACCGTGGCGCTCGTCGAATACTTCTCTCTCGTTGCGCCGAACACTCAGGCTGTCCAGTCCTTCGTCCAGGCTGCTGCTGCGAAGTTGTCGTGAAGCTAATGACTCGGCCAGGCTTACCGGTGCACTGGGTGCGCACACTTGTCGTGCTGGCTGCGCTCGTCACGACGATGCCACTGGTAGCTTCCGCCAGCGAGACTCCGCCGCTCGGGGTTGCGGGCGGATTCGACGAGTGCGTCCCTCCTGCCGCGGGAGCGCAGTTCACACTGGGAAGCGCCGATCTGCACAACACCGCACAGGACCCCGTGACCGTCGCCGGTGTGCGGCTAGCCCTGGACAACCTGTCCATGGCTGGGGCTTGGGTGCTGCCGATCTTTCACGACACTAAGCACGGTAACTGGGATTTGGTGGGCGACGGCTTTTCCTACCCGCCCACAAGGTGGCCGACCTGGCCGCGGCGGCAGCAGGCGATTGGCGCTGTCATCCGGCCTGGCCAGGACCTGAACCTGCTCATTGGTCTCAAGAGAACGTCGGCCAGAAACGGCCGGGCGAGCGGACCGGTTGTTGACTACGTATCGGACCGTCAGAGCTTCACGCTCACCTTTCACATCAATGTGACCGTGTCGCGCCGCTGCTGATCATGGGCTGTTGACGCTACGGGAGCTTCCAGTCGACGGGCTGCCCGCCCTGGTCCTGCAATAGCTGGTCGGCTCGGCTGAACGGGCGCGAGCCGAAGAAGCCGTTTCGCGCCGATAGCGGGCTCGGGTGCGCGGACTGAATGCTCGGCGTGCCGCCCAGCAGCGGCGCGAGATTGCGCGCGTCGTTACCCCACAAGATGGCGACCAGCGGGCCGCCGCGCCCGGCCAGCGCGCGGATCGCCTGCTCGGTGACCTGCTCCCACCCCTTGCCGCGGTGGGAGGCGGGCTTGCCCGGCTGCACGGTGAGCACCCTGTTGAGAAGCATGACGCCACGCTCGGACCACGGTGACAGGTCGCCGGTGGACGGCGCGGGGTAGCCGAGGTCGGCGGAGTATTCGGTGAAGATGTTGACCAGGCTGCCGGGCAGCCTCCGAACCGACGGCGCGACCGAGAAGCTCAGTCCGACCGGGTGGCCCGGTGTCGGATAGGGGTCCTGGCCGACAATGAGCACCCGGACGTCAGCCATCGGCTGACGAAATGCGCGCAGGATGTTGTCGCCGGCGGGCAGGTAGCTGCGTCCGGCGGCCACCTCGGCGCGCAGGAACGCACCCAGTTCGGTGATCTTTCCCTCGACTTCCCGCAGCGCCTGCGCCCAGTCGGGTGCCACGAGGTCGCTCAGGGGGCGTGCCGCCATGTCAGATCACTCTAGCGCTCATGGGGTGCGGGAGTCGGCCGCGGAAAGCGTGCGCACCTGTTACGTCACGCCATCTCGCCGAGGTCGCGGAAGGCCGTGGCCACCTGGCCCGCCAGGCGAGCGTTGTCGGCGATGAGGCGGCGGTTCACCTCGATGCTGCGCCCGCCGCTGAGCTCTTCGACGGCGGTGAGCACGGCAGGTGTCACTCCCTGACCGGTCACCCCCGCCCGTGTGACCTGCTCGACCGCCTCGGTCACCAGCCCTTCGATGTCGAGCCCGTCAGCCGGCGGTCGGGCTAGCAGCAGGCCGGTCGCACCATTGAGTTGCCAGTGCGCCGCGGCAATGTGCGCTGCCTCTCTCGCTTCCGTCACGGTGGCGGACACCGGCGGCCCGCCGCTGCCGGTGTAAAACCTCGGCAGGGTAGTCACCTGCCAGCCGAGTACCGGCACACCGAGTGTCTCCAGGAGCTCGGCGGTCGCGCCGACGTCGAGTATCGATTTCGCCCCCGAGCAGACGACCATGGCCCGCGTGCGGGCCAGCTCAGGCAGGTCGGCGGAGATGTCCAGTCGCTCGGCGTACCCGCGATGCACACCGCCGATGCCACCGGTGCCGAGGAACTCGATGCCGGCCACCCGGCAGACCGCGAGCGTCCCGCCGACCGTAGTCGCGCCCAGGGCTCGCTGAACGACGCAGGCGGCCAGGTCGCGCGCGCCGGCCTTACGGGCCGTCGGGCCGGCCTCGGCGAAGCGCTCGAGCTCCGTGGCACCGAGCCCAACGCGGATGAGGCCATCCACCACGCCGATCGTGGCCGGGGTCGCGCCCGCGTCGCGCACGGCCTGCTCGGCGTCCAGGGCCGCGTGCAGGCCGCGGCCTGCCGAGAACCCGTGTGATACCAGCGTCGTCTCGAGTGCCACCACTGGGCGGCCGTGCCGCAGGGCGTCAGCAACCTCGTCCGTGACAGACAGGGCCGGGGTCATGGCATACCTCCCATCCTCGCCACGGCTCGCGCCGCGGCCGTCAGCCCGAGGTCCACGCCACCAATCAGATAGCCCGCCGCGAACGCGTCACCTGCTCCGGTGGCATCAACGGCGACGGCCGGTCGCGCGGGGAAGCGCCGTCCCGCGACGATGACGCCGGCCTCGCCGAGCTTAACGACGAGCCGCTCGGTCAGCCCCGCGCCCAGCATCGCGGCCTCCGCCTGGGTGCCGAAGATCACGTCGGGATCGAGAGAGCCGAGCAGCTCCCGGAAGCGGCTGGTTCCGTAGCTCTGGATCAGCGCCGTCGACGAGACGTCGATGCTGAGCCGCACGGATCGCGCCGCCGCCACGCGCATGGCAGCGATGGCTGCACCGCGAGACGGCTCGCTGGCCAGGCTGTAAGCGGCGACGTGCAGCCAGTCGCACCCTTCGATCCACTCGGCGGCCAGGTCGCCGGCCGCGATCGCGATGCCGACGCCGCGGTCCGTCAGCATGGACCGGTGCCTGCCGCCGTCCGACAAGGCGACGACAACGCCGGTCCGGCCCGGCACGACAGGGCCAGTGAGCTCTACTCCGCGACTGGCCAACTCCTCGGTGAGGAGACGGGCCGCCAGATCCGTGCCACGGGGCGCGATCAGCCGGCTCCCGGCACCAAGGGCGGCCGCCCAGGCAGCGACGTTGGCGCCCTGGCCGCCGACACCGAGGTGCGTGGTCGCCGGGGTGTCCGTGTCCTCCGCCACTGGCCCGGTCACGCGGACGACAACATCGAGGTGAGCATCGCCGACTACGCAGATGTGCACGCGGATGGCTGCCGGGATCAGGTCCGGGAAAGGAGAGCTGACATTGCGGGGCCATCGTCTGGTTCGAGCGGGACATTGTCAATGCTGCCCGGCCGAGGCAGGGTCCCCTGGCCCGGCCGTGGGGACATAGAGCGCAGGCACTGCGAGCGGTGAGCCGCGCACAGGGCATGGAACTATACAACCTGGGTGAACGTTGCTGAGATGCTTGATCACAGGTCGGCTCCGGAGCCGGCCTGGCAGACGGCTTGGATGCCGCGCTCCAGCCGGCCCTGCGGCCAGGAGGGATACCTCCCGCCGTAGATAGGATCGTTTCGATTGTCGCGGTTCGGGCACGGAGCTGCCGTAGGCAGCATTCCCCGGCAGGTCCCCGGTACGGGGAAGACTGATAGCCGGAGTGGCCCGCGGACTGTTAGACGGGATGGGGATGGCACTTCGGGAGCAGGCGCTGACCGGGCC
>DASQIW010000173.1:0-10708 GCA_035631375.1 Streptosporangiaceae bacterium | reverse complement strand
GAAGGAGCACCACGATGGCCAAGCCACCAGTCCGCAAGCCGAAGAAGAAGGTCTGCCTTTTCTGCCAGGAGAAGGTGACCAGGGTGGACTACAAGGACACCGGGCTACTGCGGAAGTTCATTTCCGACCGCGGCAAGATTCGCGCGCGCCGCGTGTCCGGCAACTGCACGCAGCATCAGCGCGACGTCGCCACGGCGATCAAGAACGCGCGTGAGATGGCGCTGCTGCCCTACACGAGCACGGCTCGCTAGGCCGAAGGAAGGAACCGGAAGCCATGAGCGGCAAGCCGATGAAGCTCATCCTCACCCAGGAGGTCACTGGCCTGGGCGCGCCCGGCGACGTGGTCGAGGTCAAGGCCGGGTACGGCCGCAACTACCTCGTTCCGCGCAGCCTGGCAATGCCGTGGACTCGCGGCTCGGAGCAGCAGATCGACATGATCAAGCGCGGCCGCGCGGCCCGCGAGATTCGCAGCCTGGATGACGCCAGGGAGGCGGCCAGCCGGCTGTCCGGCCTGAGGGTGCGGCTGCAGACGAGGGCCGGCCAGGGCGGTCGGCTGTTTGGCTCGGTCTCGACGGCGGACATCGCCGCCGCGGTCCGGTCCGCCGGTGGTCCGGAGCTGGACCGCCGCAAGATCGAGGTCGCGAACCCGATCAAGACCATCGGCTCCCACCGGGTTTCTGTGCGCCTGCACGCCGAGGTGAGCGCGACACTCGAGGTCGAGGTCACCGCCAGCTGACGTCAGCTGGCGCGCCCAGCGCAGTCACCGCGTCGGGCGCACCGGTCTGGTCGGGTGCAGCGGTCTGGTCGGGTGCAGCGGTCTGGTCGGGTGCAGCGGTCGGGCCAACTGCCCGCGGTCATGGTTCCGTGTACCGCGCTGCCAGGATGGCAAGCTCCGGATCGGCGGCCGCCAGCATGGCCCACACAGCGGCTAAGCGCAGGTCAAAATCTGGCTCGGCCGAGCCATCTTCGTGGCGGGCGGCCGCCGCGCACTCGTCGATTGCTCTGGCGAGCCGCGCGGCTACATCGGCAGGTCCGACGTCGACCTGTGCGGGCTTGCGGGGGTTCGAACTCATAATCGAACTGTAGCGTTCCGCCGGCTTGCCCGCTGCCGAACAAGCCACTCTGCGGGCTGCCTTCTCGCCCGCGAGCAAAACTGCTCAGTGAACGTTTGACGTGAGATTTCTCGTGTGGATAACTCAGCGCGAGCGAGTGCGCTCCCAAACTGGCCGAGAACTTTTTATGCACAGCCTGGGTAGAGCATCTTCGCTGGTGGCGAGCTTGTTTCGCGATTATCCAGAGTCATTTCCACAATCGCGTCCGCAGGCTGCGCACAGTTGCTTCGGCGTGTCTGCACAACCTGTCCACAAGCCTGTGCACAGCACTATTGCTCAGTTGCCGCGACACGCTGAGGACTGTCAGATCTGTTCGATAGAACAGGCATGAAGCCGGGCCAGCGGCCGTCAGATCGTGCCGGCGCTGGCGTACGGGATCGGGGAGGAGCGTCCGGGTGAGCGTCGCTGAGATCATGCCTCGGGGCGAGGAGTTCGGCCGGACGCCGCCGCACGACCTCGCAGCCGAGCAGTGCGTCCTGGGCGGCATGATGCTGTCGAAGGACGCCATCTCGGACGTGCTCGACGTCATCAAGGCCCGCGACTACTACCGGCCTGCGCACCAGATCGTGCACGAGGTCATCATGGACCTCTACGGTCGCGGCGAGCCGGCCGACGCGGTCACCGTGGCGGCAGAGCTAACGCGACGCGGCGATATCGGCCGCATGGGTGGCGCGCCGTACTTGCACACCCTGATCGCTTCCGTGCCGACCGCGGCCAACGCGGGCTACTACGCGCGGATCGTTCGCGAGCGCGCGATCCTGCGGCGACTGGTCGAGGTTGGCACCCGGATCGTGCAGCTCGGCTATGCCGGCGACGGCGACGCTGACGAGCTGGTCGACCGGGCCGAGACCGAGATCTACGGTGTCACCGACAGGAGGATCAGCGAGGATTACCTGCCGCTCGCGGAGATCATGCCGGGAGCGCTGGACGAGATCGAGGCCATCGGTAGCCGGGGCGGCTCCCTGTCGGGAGTGCCGACCGGTTTCGCGGACCTGGACGCGCTGACCAACGGACTGCACCCAGGCCAGATGGTCGTGGTTGCCGCCCGACCGGCCATGGGCAAGGCCCTGGCCCTGGACACTGCGCTGCCAACGCCGCGTGGCTGGACGACCATGGGCGAGGTCCAGGCAGGGGATCAGCTACTCGGTGCGAACGGCCAGCCGGTGACGGTGACTGCTGCGACCGAAGTCATGACCGGTCGGCTGTGCTACGAGGTGACATTCGACGATCAGAGCCGGATCGTCGCCGACGCCGAGCACCAGTGGGCCACTGTCACGAGCGTTGCCTCCGACCGTCGTCTGACGCGCGCAGCGGCCGGAGTCACGGTCCTCGCCGCGACCGCGCGAGAGTTGAGGCCGATCGAGCTGAGCGTCAGCACAACACGCGAGATCGCCGCCGGCATGGAGCTAGGAACTTCTCATGCAGTACCAGTCGCGGGAGCCCTCGAGTTGCCCGCCGGCGACTTGCCCGTCCCGCCCTACCTGCTGGGGCAGTGCCTTGGCCTGCGGGCTTCGAGTCGTGCCCCGGTGGCCGGCGCAGAGCTCCTCGGCCGCGACCACATCGCTGGCGAGTACCTCCGCGCTGGCCGGGACCAGCGGCTCGCACTGCTGGCAGGCCTGCTGGACGCGGCTGGGACGGTGGCGGCGGGCGGAGGCGTCGAGTTCACCTGTATGTCGGGTGCGCTGGCGGATCAGGTTCGCGAGCTGATCGTCAGTCTGGGCTACCGCTGCGGCGAGGCGCGCCGGAGCGTAGCTGGTCAGTCCGACGCGGCGGCGGTGGGCTACACACTGGCGTTCACGACGACCGATGACGTTTTCCGGCTCACGCGCAAGCGGCTTCTGCATCGCGAGCGCCGGACGGTCGCAACTCAGGACCAGGTCCGGCAGCGGGTGATCGTGGGCGTCAGGAAGGTGCCGAGCGTTCCGGTCCGATGCGTGCAGGTCGACGCGCCGGACAGCCTGTACCTGGCCGGCCGGTCGATGATCCCGACGCACAACTCGGCCCTTGCTCTGGACATTGCGAGGGCGGCGTCGGTCCGGGCGGGACTCACGTCGGTCCTGTTCAGCCTGGAGATGAGCCGTAACGAGATCACGATGCGGCTGCTGTCGGCTGAAGCCAGGGTTCCGCTGCACGCGATGCGCACCGGCCAGCTCGGCGAGGACGACTGGACAAGGCTCGCGCGGCGGATGAGTGAGGTAGTAGATGCTCCGCTGTACATCGACGACTCGCCGAACATGTCGATGATGGAGATCAGGTCCAAGTGCCGGCGGCTGAAGCAGCGCCACGACCTGCGCCTGGTGATCGTCGACTACCTGCAGCTGATGTCCTCGCCCCGACGAGTGGAGAACCGCCAGCAGGAAGTCTCCGAGCTGTCCAGATCGCTGAAGCTACTGGCCAAGGAACTGAACGTCCCGGTCGTCGCCCTCGCCCAGCTCAACCGCGGCCCGGAACTGAGAACGGATAAGCGCCCGTTGCTCGCCGACCTACGGGAATCAGGCAGCATCGAGCAAGACTCGGACGTCGTGATCCTGTTGCACCGCGAGGACGCCTACGAGCGGGAGTCACCGCGGGCCGGTGAGGCCGACCTGATCGTGGCCAAGCACCGCAACGGGCCAACTGCCGTCGTGACGGTGGCGTTCCAGGGCCATTACAGCCGCTTCACCGACATGGCTCGAATCTGATCGAACTTAGTTGATGGTTCCGATGTCGTCGGCTCACGGCGTGCCTTCTGGCTGGGTGGGGTCAGTTGGTGCTTCCTGTAGCAGGTACGCAACGGCACGGCTGTCTCCCAGCGACCGGCCCGCGGTCCAGGCCCGCTCGAATGCTGCATCTCCCATGCGGGCGCGCAGCGCGGCCAGGACACCCTCGTCGTGGGCGGCGCGGGGTACGAGTGCATGCAGCCAGCCGCTGCCCTTGGCTTGCAAGAGCGAACTTGCGGCGGCGAGCAGACGCACGGCGCGCTCCAGGTTGTCGTTTTGCGCGGCGACCGCGGCCAGTGCCTCGAGGTAGTAGGCGACGCTTGACTGGTCGCCTGCCTCGGCCGACTGCGACACCCCTTCCTTCAGGCACTCCGCCGCACCGGTCAGATCGCCCCGTGCCTGGCTGCTGAGCGCGAGGTCGTAGAGCGAAACCAGGATGGTGAACCGGTCCTCTGCGCTGCGAGCCGCGCCCAGGCCCTCGGTGAACAACTCGGCTGCGCGGTCATGATCGCCTTGGCTGAGCCGGATCTGACCGAGGAAGTTGGATACGAGCGCCACGTCCAGCAAGTGCTGCACACGCTCTGATCCGGCGAGCCGGTCGTTGCCGGCCTCGCGCAGCGGGACGAGCGTCCCTTCGAGCAACTCGGTGGCACGTGCGTACTCGTGCTGCAATGCCATGAGGTGACCCAGAGCGCCTGCCGTCATCGCTGCGCCCAGCATGTCACCGGCCTGCCGGTACAGCGGCAGACTCTGCTCAAAGAACGGCTGCGCTGCGCCCTGGTTCCCGGACGCGAAGAGGCCGAAGCCGGTGCCGCTCAGTGCCAGAGCGCGCTGTTGCGGCGGCAGGTGTTCGCTCTTGGTCGGGAGGTCCCCGAAGGATGCGAGTTCCTCGGCGTGGCCGCGCAGCCACCAGAACCTCCATGTCGCCCAGGACAGATGTATCGCCGACTCGAGCTGGTCCTGTTCCACCAGCCAGGACATCGCGGCGCCGAGGTTGCCGTGCTCGATCTCGAGCCGGTCCAACCACAGGAGCTGTCCGTCACCCTGCAGCTCGGCTGTTGCCGGTTCGGCGAGCGCCAGGAAGTAGGCCGCGTGCCGGTCATGCGCCTCCTGCCAGTCAGCGCCGTTACGCAGGCGGTCCAGCGCGTACTGCCGGATGGTCTCCAGCAGCCCGAAGCGTGGCTCGCCGTTGCGGGTCTGCGGCCGCACCAGACTGCTGTCGATCAGCGACTCCAGCGTGTCCATGACGTAGCCGCCCCGGCCTGAGTCCGCCGCGTTACCGGTGGCGCAGATGGCCTCCGCGGCGGTCAGGTCGAAGCTTCCTGCAAACACGCCGACGCGGGCGAGCAGCGTCTGCTCGCTGGCCGACAGCAGATCGAAGCTCCAATCGAGGGTGCTCCGCAGTGTCCGCTGCCGCTCGGGTAGGTCGCGCGCTCCGCCCGTCAGCAGCCCCATCTTGTCGTCGAGCCGGGCCAGCAGGGCCTGCGGTGGCAGGAGCCTGACCCTGGCCGCGGCGAGCTCGATGGCTAGAGGCAGCCCGTCCAGCCGTCGGCAGATCTCGGCGACCGCGCCGGCGTTCGCGCCGGTCAGCTCGAAACCCGCGGACGCTGCTCGCGCCCGCTGCACGAACAGTCGCACCGAGGCGCACCGCTGCACGTCCGCGGCGTCGCCTTCGGCCATCGGCGGCACCGGGAGCGGCCGCACGGGGAACTCGTGCTCACCGGTGAGCCGCAACACCATCCGGCTGGTCACCAACGCCACTACACCGGGAGCGGCGCCCAGCAACTCAGCCACCACCGGAGCCGCCCCGATCACCTGCTCGAAGTTGTCCAGCACCAGCACCAGCTGCCGCGCGCGCAGGTACCCCTTGAGGTCGGCGATCAGTCTGCCTGCCGAGGTGTTCAACCCCAGCGCGGCGGCGATCGCCGCCGTCACCAGCTCGGCCGCATGGACCGAGCCGAGCTCAACGAACCGGGCCCCGTCCCGGAAATCGGGACCTAGCCGCTGTGCGATCTCCACCGCGAGCCGGGTCTTCCCGACACCGCCCGGCCCGGTTAGCGTCACGAGGCGCGCACCCTCGGCATGCATCAGGTCACGCACTGCCGCAACGTCATCGTCGCGGCCCACGAGCGGCGTCGACGGCACCGGCACCGTCCCTGCCAAGGGCGCTTGGCCCGCAGCGCCGTCGCCGGATGACGCCCTCTCGAACCGCTCGCTCAACAGCACGGCCAGGTCATTCTCGACTAGGCGCTGCAGCTCCGTGGCAGCGTAAAAGTGCTGGTAGGACACCTCACCGCCGTCTCGGATCCGGATCAGCATCTCCGCCAGTCGCGGCTCACGCTCGGGTGCCGGCGACTTCACATAGATCAGCCTTGGCAGCCCCGCCGCCAGCAGGTACTCATCCTCCAGCCCGGATACCTGCTGCCCCGGCGCGACCCAACCGTAGCTCTGCCAGTACACGCCCACGAACACCTGGCTCTGCGCCAGGTAGGAGCGGTAGACATGCTGTGGAGGATGCGGCCGGGCGCCCAGCTCGAACATCACCGGCACCAGCCGCAGGCGGGTCACCGCGTCCCGCACGGCCTGCCGCTCAGCAGCCATTTCCTGCAGCGTGGAACTCACGAAGACCCGCAGCCGCTGGTCGGGCGTGCGGATAACATCCGTCTCGGCCATTACTTCACAGCCTAGCTATAGCTAGCAGGAGGAACGGGAGTGTGGCGGTGGCCGGAAACACGTCGGCCGTCGCTGCGTCCCTGAGCGTCTATCGAGCGGTGATTATGCGCATCGGCGATCACTTCGGGCGGTGCCGCCGGTACAACGCTGTGATAGCGCCGAATCCGAAGGAGACCCGCGATGACGGCCCGCTTCCTCGCCCTCTACGACCCGCCGGCCGACCCGGAGGCGTTCGACCGCCACTACGACGAGATCCACATCCCGCTCATCCGCCAGCTGCCGGGTCTGCGCCGGTACAGCGTCGGTCGTGACGTGACTGCCCTCCACGGATCGCCCTGCTACCTCATTGCTGAACTGGAGTGGGACACCGTAGAGGAACTGCGCGCGGCGTTCGACTCGGCGGAGGGCCATGCGACCGCAGCCGATGCGGCCCGCCTCCAGGAACTTGCCCCGGTACGCAGGATGATCTTCACCGCGGAGGCGAAGGAGTCATAGCGAGAGACATTGCCGCCCAGGCGCGCTCGGCTACATCTCAGCGATCACGTTCGCCTTGAGGTGCTCGAACTCGTCCCGGGTGATGAGATTCTGCTGGAGCAAGGACGCAAGTTTGGTCAGCTGATCAGCGACCGAGCCAGATGCTGGTTCTGCCGGGGCGTTCGATGCGTCCGGCGCAGCATTCGCCTTGCGGATTGCCACCAGTGGTTCTGACAGTGCTCGCCGGACGTCGTCGGTTCGCCTAACTGGGTCGAGAAACTGAAACTCAGCGTCTCGCCCGCGAACTCGAATGATCGTCTCGTTCCTGCTTGTCGCTGCTCCGATCACCCCGCCCACCAGACCCAGTACGACGGCTCCGAGCAAAAGGCCAAACAGTCCGAGGACAAGAAATCCAACCAGCGCGCCGATCAGCCCAAGCCCCGAGATCAACCCGAGCACAGGCCCGATCCGCTGGTTGGCGGGACCGCTGACCTCGACCGTCTCGACATCTGCGTACTGCATTTCGAGGAATGCGCGCGCCGCCCTCGGTGCGCAAACGATGATTCGGTCATCTTGAAACCGGAGGTCGTAATGCTCGCCTTTAGTCAGCGGCCCTCTGTCTGACTCCCCATCGAAGATAACGCTACGCAGGCAGCTCAATGATCCGGTGTCGAGCACGGAGAGTGCTTCCGCGGCGCGGCGACGTGCCGCAAGTTCCGCGAGCTTAACCTCGACGGCCGCCGCTGCGTCCTGGTTGAGGCGGCTCAGTGCCCGCCAGGCATCAGCCCATCCCTGCTCGGAAAGGGGAAAGCGCTCCAGCACTTTGATAGAGCCCAAGGGTCGGCGCCTCGTTACGACAAAACTGGGTCCTGACCTCCGCCGGTTCTGCCAGCCAGCGGAATGACGAAGTCCTTCCAGCAGTAAGAACAACGCGCCGACGTACAACTCGTCGGGCGGCACGCTCGGCATTGCAGGAGCCGAGGGCGGCATGCCGCTGCCAGCGTCAGGAGAATCCTCTGGACCGTTGTTCGTCTCCACGCTCGGCCTCCACGCTGGGCACACTGGGATGAACTGTTGAGAAGGTACAGCCAGGTCGCTGTTGAGAGGTAGACCACGCTGTGGTCAGCCCAGCCGCCTGAGCTCGGCCGGGTGGGGTAGGTGGGCAGTCCCGGGGTAGAGCAGGCGTGCGCCGAGGATGAGCGCAGCGATGCTGACGAGTAGAAACAACGCCACCCAGAGGCCGCCGGGCAGCCGAGTGAGCCGTGCAAGCCGGTCGGCATCCGACGCCACTGCTCTGCCGCGGGAGCCGCGCCTGCGCTGGGTCTGCAGGTCGATGACTGAGCGCACTCCGCCCAGCAGCAGGAACCAAGCCGCTATGTACCCGCAGATTGCCTGAACGGCCGCGCTAGCGACCCAGCTCACCGCCAGGACGGCGCCAGCCGTGACGAGCACCGCCAGCACGCCGTAAGCGTTCCGGATCGCCAGGAGGGTCGCCGCGAGCAGCACGAGCAGCAGCCATAGCTCGGCTGTCACATGGTGTGCGGCCAGGAGCCAGGCCGCCCCGGCTCCTAGCAGCGGCGGGGTGACGTAGCCCGCGACCGAGGTGAGCACCATGCCGGGACCGGTCTGCCTGCCCGATGAGTACGTCACGCCCGAGCTGTCGGAGTGCAGCCGTATCCCGTCCAGCCGTCTGCCAGTGACCAGGGAGACCAGCGCATGCCCGCCCTCGTGAGCGATCGTGATGGCGTTCCGTGCCAGGTGCCACACTCGGGCCTCTAGCACAACCACCAGCGCGAATGCGGCGGTCGCCGCGACCACCCACGATGGCGGGACCGCTTGCGTCCCGGCAATCCGGGCCCACAGGTCCTGCGACATACTCAGCACCGGCATGCCCTGAAGGGTAGGCGCTCCCGCCGCCAGCCGATCCGCGCCGCAATCGAGGGGCGCATCGCGCCCGTCCTACTGGCGCCGGTTCTGCACGGCGCAGCAACTGTCGCAAGCTCGATGTAACGTCTCAGACGCATTGCCCGCGCGATCGCTTGAGTGTGCTTCGACGGCCAGCTGCCGAGAGTCGAAAACGATCACTGCAGGCATGCGAGAGTCAGCTGTTCACAGCGGACTGGGAGGAAACCGGTGCCTGTCCACTTTCAGCTCGTCATCGACTGTGCCGACCCGGACCGGCTGGCTCGGTTCTGGGCCACCGCGCTGGGCTATGAGCTCGCGCCGACCCCGGCTGGGTTTGCCACCTGGAACGACTTCTACCGCGAGCGGGGGGTGCCTGAGGAGGACCTGGTGGAGGGGGCGGACAGGATCAGCGACCCAGCGGGTCACGGGCCGAGCATCTGGTTCCACGTCGTCCCGGATGCCAAGGTTGTCAAGAACCGGCTGCACGTCGACATCCATGCCAGCGGCGAGTGGACGGACCCGATCGAGACTCGCAGGAAGCGAGTCGACGACGAGGCCAGTCGGCTGGCCGCCCTAGGCGCCACCATCACTGGTGCATTGTCCGAGGAAGGGCTCGACCACTACGCGGTGGGAATGAAGGACCCGGAAGGCAACGAGTTCGACATCAACTGACCGCCCCGCCCTCCTGACCGCCTTGGTGACCGCTTCGGTCGGAGCCGCTCGGTGGGCCCCCCGTGCTACGAGCTGTCCGGTCCACCTTCGGTCAGCCGCCTGGCGATCGGAACGTGTTTACTGGTGGTCAAGGATGCGACTCTGACCTGAACGGACGTGCTCATGCGCGACGACGTACGCGCGGCCCTGGATATCGATCGCGCCACGACTATCGCGGACCGCACCATCGACATAACGACGACGGGCCGGCGCACCGGGAAGCCGCGCCGAACGGAGATCTGTTTCTACAGATTCGGGGACGTCATTTATTTGAGCGGCATGCCGAGGCCACGTCCCAGGGACTGGCTGGCTAACCTGGCCGCCGATCCCCACTTCACCTTCCACCTCAAGCAGGGCGTCATCGCCGATCTGCCGGCTGTTGCCGAGGTCATCACCAAACTGGCGGAACGCCGTGGCCCCCTCACCCAGTTCGCCGAGGACGTTAACGTGCGGAACGGGCCAGGCAGTGCTGTCCCCGACGACTGGGTTGAGCATAGTCCGCTGGCGAAGGTCACGTTCTTGGACGCCTGACGCGCCTTGCAGACGCTAGCGACAGCGCGACGATCGCGGCGACGAGCGCAGAGACGACCGCTGCCGGCCTCATCGTGGCGTCCCTGGCCTAGCTCGACCGCATCGCCCTGGACCCGTGTCAGTGCGAGGTCGAAGCCAGTCATAGCGCCCATGCCGCTCCAGGGTGGACTCCCGGGCGGCTGACCACCCTCACCGGCGGCGATACACCAGCCGAGCTAGACCTCCAGCACTACCTCATACAGGGCGGCGTCTGTAACAGCAGGAGCCTCAGCAGGGCGTTCGGTCGTCATCGCATCGAGGCATGCGCGGGCGTGAATCTCGGTGTCGCAGATCACCGTTCCGACGCCGGTCTTCCCGTCCGGTGAGCTCAGGAATCGTGCGCTCTGGAAGCCAGCCACGGTCTTGATCCTCGGTACCAGCATGTCGTTGAGCATTCTCAGGCCGTCGGCCTGGTCGCGGCCCTCGAGGTTGACGTAGGTTACGGCGGCGTAAGTCATTAATCTGCCCCCCTCGATCACGCGGATCACGAACTCCGCCTGATTGCGAGTATGTCACCCGCCGAGGATCGGGTTTGAGGGGCTGCAGCGACTGGTCTCGCAGCCG
>DASQIW010000172.1:0-8874 GCA_035631375.1 Streptosporangiaceae bacterium | reverse complement strand
TCGTCGACCGCCGCCGCCCGGACCGGCACCGACCCGCCAGCCTCCGTCAGCGGGTCGGCGGTCACGTCACCGGCCAGCAAGCTCATGGTCGCGAGGCCGCACGCGTACTGCAGTGATGGCAGCGCTGCGGCCAGCGCGACGCCTGCGGCCAGCCCGATCGAGGTGTCGACCGCGCTCGACACCACGACTGGCAGCCCGCACTGCGCGGCGATCCGCAGCGCAGCCCTGGCTCCGCCGAGCGGCTGCGCCTTCAGCACGACGATGTCGGCGGCCCCGGCCGCCTGCACCGCCATGGGATCCTCCGCCCGGCGGATCGACTCATCGGCTGCAACGGGCACGCTGACTCGCTTGCGCAGCTCAGCGAGCTCGCCCAGCGTCGCGCACGGCTGCTCGGCGTACTCGAGGTCACAATCCGCAAGCGCGGTGAGCATCTGCTCGGCCTGGCCGACGTCCCAGTGCCCGTTCGCGTCGACCCGGACCTTGCCGTTCGGGCCGATCGCCTCACGAACCGCGGCGACCCGGGCGATGTCCTCGCCGGGCACCTGTCCCGGCTCGGCCACCTTGACCTTCGCGGTGCGGCACGCCGAGCCGGTCACGATCGCGCGCGCCTGCGCCGGTCCCACCGCGGGCACCGTCACGTTGACCGGCACGCTGTGCCGCACCGGAGCGGGCCAGCCGAGGACGGCCGCCTCGAGCGCGCACGCGAGCCACCGCGCGCATTCGCGCGGCCCGTATTCACCGAAAGGAGAGAATTCGCCCCAGCCGGCGGGCCCGTGCAGCAACGCGCCCTCACGCAGCGTCGTGCCGCGGAACCGCACCGGCATCGGAATCGCGAACGCGCGCAGGCTCGGCAGCAGGTCGGCGACCAGCTCCCGCGTCGTCGCGGTCCGCACACCGGCCCCCTCGCTGATGTCCCGATCTGCCCGGTTAACCTTACGCGGGTGACAAGCCGGCCCCTGCATGTGGTCCAGATCCCGGCCGAGGACGGCGGGCGGATGCTCCCGCTGCTCGCCGCGGCGCTCGACGGGTCCGGCCCGGCTATCCTGCCGCTTGATCCGGCCCTGCCGGGACCTGCCGTGGCGCGCATGCGCAGCGAGTTCGCCGGGATGAGCGTTCGGGAGGACACCGCGGTCGTCATCGCGACATCGGGTTCGACCGGCCGGCCCAAGGCCGTCGAGCTCAGCGCGGCCGCTTTGCTCTCGTCTGCTACCGCGTCGCTGCGCCGGATCGGCGCGCGGCCTGGCCAGCGCTGGCTGTGCTGCCTGCCGACGTTCCACGTGTCCGGTCTGGGAGTGCTCGTCCGCTCGCTCGTGGCCGGCACCGACCCCGTCTTCGCGGCCACTCCCAGTCCGCGGGTCATCGCCGCGAGCGGCTGTGCGTTCGCCTCGCTCGTCCCGACTCAGCTCCGGCGGCTGCTGGACGCCGGCGCGGGCCCTGGCTCGCTGGAGATGGTGCTGCTCGGCGGTGCAGCCTCCGCGGAGGCGCTGCTGGCGGAGGCGAGCGCCGCGGGGTGGCACCTGGTCACCACCTACGGCATGAGCGAGACGAGCGGCGGCTGCGTCTACGACCACGTTCCCCTCGAAAACGTGCAGGTACGGCTGACGGATGGGCTGGTCGAAATCGCCGGCCCGACGCTGTTCTCTGGATACCTCGGCGACCCGGCGCTGACCTCAGCGGTGCTCGCCGACGGCTGGTTCCGTACCGCCGACCTGGGCGCCTGGCGCAAGGACGGAACGCTGGCGATTCGCGGTCGCGCCGACGACGTCATCAACACGGGCGGCGAGAAGGTGGTCCCCGGCGAGGTAGAGGCGGTGCTGGGAACTTCTCCGGGGGTCGCGGACGTTGTCATCGTCGGATTGCCGGATCGCGAGTGGGGCGAGGCCGTGACGGCTGTCGTCATTCCTGCTGACCCCGGCAGGCCCCCCGACCTGGCCCGCCTCAGGTCGGATGTCCGCAGGGTCCTGTCTGTGTATGCAGCGCCCAGCAAGGTAGTTGTTGTGCAACAATTTCCGCTACTGCCCACCGGAAAACCGGACAGGGTGGCACTAAGGGAGCGAGTACTGCGGGAAGCCTCCGAGCGCGGAGCGACGACGTCATACCGCCCGTGAGCGGGCGCACGGAAACGTCGCGGGAACATTTAGCCGCCTCGTGCGTTACAACATAGTGCCCAAGGTGCTCTCTGCCAAGTCCGCTGAGGGTCCCCGCACAAGAAGGCGCGCCGCCTGCACAGGCGGAGGCGCGGTGACCAGCGCATGCCCGTTATGCGCCCACGAAGGGAGGTACCTCATGGCCAGGACTGCGACGGCAGCGTCGCGCGTTCACGCAGATGAGGACACCATGACCCACGTGGACGAGCTGATCCAGCGCGGCCGCGGCCAGGGCTATCTGTCCCTGCCCGAACTCCGTGACGCCTTTGACAGGGCGCGCGTATCCCCGGCGGAGGCCCGTTCCATCATCCGTGAGCTGACTGAGGCTGGTGTTCAGCTGGGCAACGAGCCATCCGAGGCGACCGACCCGGCAACTGCGGCCGAGCTCGCGTCTGCCGATCCGGAGACGGGCGACCTGACTGCTGATCTCGACGCAGAGCTCGCGGAGCTTGCCGGGGGCGAGCGTGCGGCGGCTACCGCGAGGGCCGGAGTTCCGGGCGCCGCAGACGGCGCGGCCGCTCCGGAGACCGACCTGGACGACCAGACATCGGTCATGGGCGACTCGGTCCACACCTACCTGAAGTCCATCGGCCGCCGCCAGCTGCTGACCGCAGAGGAAGAGGTCAACCTCGCCAAGCGCATCGAGGCCGGCCTGTACGCCGAGCACAAGCTGGAGACCGAGAAGCGGCTCTCCAAGCAGCTCCGCGCCGACCTGGAGGCGGTTGCCGAGGATGGCAGGCGGGCGAAGGCGCACATGCTCGAAGCGAACCTGCGGCTTGTCGTCTCGGTTGCCAAGAAGTACTCCGACCGGGGTCTTTCTCTCCTGGACGTGGTCCAGGAGGGAAACCTCGGGCTCATCCGCGCGGTCGAGAAGTTCGACTACACCAAGGGCTACAAGTTCTCGACCTATGCGATGTGGTGGATCCGGCAGGCGATCCAGCGCGGGTTCGCTGACTCGGCCCGGACGATCCGGCTGCCGGTGCACGTGCTGGAGATGCTGAGCAAGCTCAGCCGTGTCGAGCGCGACATGCACCAGCGCCTCGGCCGGGAGCCGACTCCGGAGGAGCTGGCTATCGAGCTGGACCGGACCCCGGACCAGATCGAGGAGCTGCTGCGGACCAGCCGGCAGCCGATCAGCCTCGACTCCACCATCGGCGAAGACGGCGAGACGAGCATCGGCGACCTGATCGAGGACGTCGACGCGCCCGAGGCTGGCGAGCTGGTCGACCGCCAGCTCATGGCCGATCAGCTGCGGCACGCGCTCGACGGGCTGACGCCGCGGGAGGCCACGATCATGTCCATGCGATTCGGCCTCTATGACGGTAACCCGCACACGCTGGACGAGATCGGCAAGGCGCTGGGCCTGACCAGGGAGCGGATCCGGCAGCTGGAGAAGCAGTCGCTGTCCAAGCTGCGGCATCCCTCTCGAGCTCAGCCCCTCCTGGACTACGCCAGCTGACTGACGCGCTCTCCCTAACCCGGTTGCGGCCGGGCCCGGCCTCCCGCCGGGCCCGGCCGTTTCCTTAGTGCTCGCGCTGACCGGGGACCGAGACCTACGATCCGAGGTGTGGTGGCTGCGGTTCTGGTCCTGCCAGCGTGGGGAAAGCACGCGGGGGTCTCCCATGCAGTACGGGCTCCCACCGAGCCGACCGAGCGGTGGCTGCGCCGACACGGCGATCCGCAGTTAAGGGCGCTCGCTGGCGCCCTGCCGAGTGAAGCCGACAACCCCGGGTACCGCCGCGCTGCGGACGCCTACGACGCCGCCGCCTTGCTCGCAGATCGTCCGCAAGAATTACTGGACCTCGTAGCGAGCATCGTGCTGAGTCGTGACGGGTTGATGGCGATCGCGAAGAGAACATCCCGGCCGCGCCCGCCGTGCTTTCTCAATCCCTTGCACGGATGCTCGAGCGGCATCCGGCGATGGCGCAGCGTCTTGATCCATTGTCCCCACGCCGACGTCCCCGCGTGCTCCGGCTGCGCATCAGCCAGTTATGAATCCGACCGGCTGATCTTGCGGGCCCTCGACTACGAGGGTCGCTCCCGGCCGTACTTTCATATCGCCGGGTACTGGGCGCGCACTGGTTTCGGCGCGTTCGAGCCTGATCTTCCGCAACGAGTGCTAGAACGTCTCAAAGTTGACTGAGCATCAGCGGCAGCACATGAGGGCCGCTGGCGCTGGGCCTGATCCCGCCGCCAGCATGGCGCTGGGTCTGGCCCGCCAGGCGAGGGAGCAAACCGCCCGCGAGGAGGCTCAGCGGCAGTTGCTGAAGCTCGGCAAGCTGCTGGAGAACTCGGCCGTTCCGCTAGCCGCGGCAGATCAGTGCCTATTGAGTCGGGCACTTGACGCGTATGAAGCCGCCGCGAAGGTGCTCGATCACGCGCACGACCTCGCGGACATCGCCGGGGTATTCGTCTTGATCCGGATGGGCCGGGACGCAGCGGCCGCAGCGGAATCCGGCCGGGCTCAGAAGCCAGCGACCATCGACCTCTGCTTCTTCGACCCGCTGCATGGCATCTCAGCCCGGCACGTGAGGTGGCGCCCGCTCGGGCAGCGAGAGGCCCTCGTCGTACGCGCCTGCGCCGAGTGCGCGGATCGCATCCGCCAGCGACGCCAGCCAGACGCACTGACCTGCCAGATCCATGGGCACGACGTGCCCTATTACGAAGTTGATCCGCGGCACAGCGTCTGGGCCGCGACGGGCTACGGGCAGTTCACGGACGATCTGATCGAGCGAGTGCTGACTGGCTTTCCGCCTGCCTAGTCCGGCGCCGTCCCGCTGGCTGTGAGCAGCCGCTGCCCAATGACGCGGGCGGCTTCGTGCAGCTCTGGGCCACGAGTGATCCGGTAGGCCGCCGGGATTGCCGCGAGCTGCTCGGCGTACCAGGCCGGGTTGCTGGTGCTGCCGGTTAGGCGCGTGGTCATGGCGTCGACCGGTTCCAGCCGGCCGAGGGCTCGAGGCAGGCAGCGTGCGACGGCTTCGGCCGGCGCGTCGATGATGACCTCGGCCTCGAACTCCCAGCCGACCGCGAGCTGTTCCTCGAGGGCCGCCACGGGGTCCAGGTCGGCGGGCGGGCTGAAGGTCTGTTCGAGTATCTCGGCATGCCGGACCCGGTCAACCCGGTATGCCCTGCGGTCTCCGGCCTTGGTCTGGCAGAGCAGGTACCACCGGCCGTGCCGCACGACAACCGCCCACGGCTCGACCTCGGTGACCCACTCGGAGCCGGCCTCGCTACGGTAACCCAGCCGTGCCCGCCGCTGGCCTGAGCACGCCTGCACGAGCGCGATAGTGATGGCGGGATCTGGCCGCACGGCCGCGCGGTCGGGCGCGGATGCGGTAGTCCGGCGGACGACCTCGGCCTGCTCGGCGACTGGCTCCGGCAGCGCCCGCATGATCTTGCCGAGCGCGCTGCCGACCGGGCCGCCCGGGTCGCTCGCGTCGTGGTGGCCATCGAGCACCGCCATCACCAGGCCGAGCGCCTCAGCAGCGGTGAACATCAGCGGCGGAAGACGGACGCCGCGGCCCACGTGGTAGCCGCCGTAGGGCCCGCGGACAGACTCGATCGGGACATCTGCCTCGCGCAGGATGGCGACGTAGCGCCGGGCGGCCCGTTCCGAGACGCCGAGCTTGCCGGCGAGCCGGTCCGCGGTAATACCGGGGCTGCCCTGGATCAGCTCGAGGGTCAGCAGCGCGCGGGCAGTGGGGCTGGCCTCGGAATTCACTGATCCCTCGCATAACCGGTAGTGCAACGTCCGGAATCGACCTTAACCTGTCTGACCATGACCGATACGAACCTTCTGGACATCACGCTTCACGAGCCATCGGCGACGGCGGACGAGGCCGAGATGCTGCTCTTTGCGCTGGACCGCTCCCGGCTCGTGCTCGCATGGAAATGCGGTGGGCTGGACGCGGGCGAGCTCCATAAGCCGCTGCCTCCGTCGACGATGACGCTCGGGGGACTGCTCAAGCACCTGGCTCTGGTCGAGGACTTCTACACCACCCGCGACGTGACCGGGCAGCCCATGGGGCCGCCGTGGCGGCAGGCTGATTTCGACGCCGACCCCGACTGGGAATGGCACAGCGCGGCCGACGACTCCCCCGAGGCCTTGTATGCGTTGTGGCGGGGTGCCGTCGAGAGGTCTCGAGCCGCCTGGGCGGAGGCGCTCGCACAGGGTGGGCTCGACCAGCTGGCAAAGCACGTCCCTGAATCCGGCGAGCCGCGCAACCTCCGGCGAGTGCTGGTCGACCTGCACGAGGAGTATGCGCGCCACGTCGGCCATGCGGACCTGCTCCGAGAGGCCATAGACGGGCTGGTTGGCGAGGACCCACCGCAGCCGTGACGATCACTCAGGCCGCTAGTTCCTGAGCGCTCCGCTGCCGCTCCTGCGCGATGCGTGCATTGGCAAAGCACGCCCAGATCGCGAAATCCAGGTCGAGTTTGTCGTGCGGGTACGGAGTGATCGTCTTGGCGGTTATGTCAGCGTCATGCCAGCGGCTGAGGCTGGCATCGCCGCCGGGTAGCTGAGGGCTGGCCGGTACCGGGGTACCGTCGGCCATCTCAACGCTCATGCTCCCGTCCATCGCGGCAGAGACGGCAAGACCTAGCTCGTGCACGATCACGTGATGTGCCTCGCAGAAGCTGGTGAGGTTGGACAGCTTCGTGTCGCCGCCACGTGCCCAGGGCACGATGTGGTGGATGTCGGTGTGCCGGGAGTTGCAGCCCGGGTACCGGCAGCGGTAGCCGTCGCGCTCGCGGACGGCGCGGCGCAGCGCGGGCGGCGGCCTACGGTGGCGTCTCCCCACATCGAGCACGTTGCCCTGGTGGTCGTGAAGCATCCAGCTGAACGTGGCGCTGCAGGCGATTCGCTGCGCCGTGGCAGGGCTGATCGCCGGGCCGTCCTCGAGATGGCACCGAGACGGGTCGGCCGGATGGCCGACTGAGCGTTCGCCCGCAGCGCCGGCCGGCGCTGCGGGCGTTTCCGCGGAAACGCCCGCCTCGGTTGCGGCGGTGAGGGCATCCGGGCCGACGTGGACGATGACCTGATAGATATCCGGGTTGGATGCGGCATCGATCTTGTTGGCCAGATAGGCGCCGGCAACTTCGACCAGCGCGTCCGCGAGGCTGTCAGGGCGGTGCCTGGGAGTCTTGAGGGGCGCGGGGGCGTCGCCGCCTTCTTGGCCGCGTGCTTCCGCGGGGTCCCTGGTCGTTCCCGCGGCGTCCCCGGTCGGTTCCGCGGACTCGCCGGTCGGTTCCGCGGACTCGCCGGTCGCCGCCCGCAGCGCCCGGAGCACGACTGCCCCATCGGCGGCAGGCAGCCGGATCGTCATGGAAAGCTGGCCGTCTTGCTCAACCCGGAACGACAGCCGGCGCATCACACGGGCCCGTTCGTCGTCAAGACGCGTCACCTTCCGGTGAGCTGCGGCGAACCGCTCCATCTGTGCCGCGGTCATCGGCGTGGCGATATCGGCGAGGTCGGCCTCGGTGTCTGAGGTGGCGATCCGGGTGAGTGCCCGCACCTTGGCATAGGACATCCTGCCGGCGGCGAACTCGGCGCTGATCACCGGCAGATCGCGCAGGGCCCGGGCCACCCGGACCTGCTCACGGGCGGTGCCGGGCGCCACCTGACACTTCCATGCGAGCCAGGCCGAGCACGAGGGCAGGTCCCAGCTCGCCCAGCCCCGGCGCGCGTCGAAGTCACCGACCAGGACCAGGAACTGGTAGGTCGCAGCGGCCAGGTGCCCGGCCAGCTCGCAGATCCGCGCCTCCAGCATGTCCAGCTGAACCGTATCCGTCTCGGCAGCCAGCTGCAGACCATCGGGCCTAGACATCGCCGGTGATTCGCTCATGCGTTGGATCGTAGGCCGATGCACTGACGGTCTCTCGTGGTCACAACGCCCGGCCCCTTGCGGGGCTAGCGCCAGATCGCGCCTTGACAACGAAAGTCCCCGGATGCAGACTTCTATAAGTCCTCACATGGAGACTTAGCAGGAGGTGCTCATGGTGCGGACGGGCAGGCGCCCCGGGCAGTCGACTACGCGGACCGTGATCACCGCGGCCGCCGCGCAACGCTTCACCGCTGTTGGCTATGACGCGACGAGCCTGCGGCAGGTCGCGGCCGACGCTGGCGTGGACCCGGCCCTGGTCCGTCGCTTCTTTGGCAGCAAGGAACAACTGTTCACCGCGGTGGCGTCGGCGCTCATCGACCCTGAGCGGGCGCTGGCTGCTGTGGTCGACGGACCTGCGGAGCAGGCCGGCGAGCGGCTGTCGCGGTACTTCCTGTCCTTGCTCGGCGATGTGTCGCACCCGGGGCCCTTGCTGGGCCTAGTGCGCTCGGCGGTGACCAGCGAGCACGCGGCTCGGCTCCTCCGGGAGTTCCTGGCCGACGGCCTGCTGCGGGACATCGCCGCCTCCCTTGCCTCAGAGCGGCCCGGGCTGGGCGCGGCACTAGCAGCTAGCCAGCTCGTTGGCCTGGCGGTCGCGCGGTATGCGGTGCAACTGCCGCCGCTGACCGCGGCCAGCACCGAAGAGCTCGTCAGCACGGTCGCCCCCGTCCTGCAGTACTACCTGACCGGCCACGCCATCTCGCTGAAGGAGACGTCATGAACGCCTGCACGCTCCCCCACGTGCTGATCACCGGGGCCTCGTCCGGAATCGGCCGGGCCGGCGCATTGCGCCTTGCTGCCCACGGCTGGCACGTCTACGCGGGTGTCCGCAAGCCCGCTGACGG
>DASQIW010000171.1:0-80840 GCA_035631375.1 Streptosporangiaceae bacterium | reverse complement strand
GCACAAGCTCCACAACCTCGGGCGGACCGAACTGCAGCGAGTCGACCGCACCAGCATGGGACAAGCGGTGGAAGCGCGTGTGCCTTTCCTCGATCTGGCCCTCGTCCGGCTCGCCATGCAACTGCCCATCGAAATGAAGCTCCGTGACGGACACGATAAGTGGATCTTGCGGCATGCCTTTGCCGACGTCCTCCCCAGCTACGTCCGCCAGCGTCCGAAAAACCCGTTGTCCCACTCATCGGGCCTGCACGAACGCGTCCGGCTCTACCGATCTCTGTTCCCGCGTCTTTACCGCTCGTTCGGATACGAGCGACTCGGCCCGATGCGGCGGGACTTCTCGATTGTCCTCGAAGAGCACGGCCTTGACCTCGACCGGGCGCTGCAGGGCGCGCGTAGCCGGCCAGATTATTCGATTGCCGACCACGCCCGTGATCTAGCGGGGGCTCTGCGCTGGAACGCTATCGGCGCCATGCGGCGAGCCAGAAAGCCGGCTACCACCGGCTAGGAGGCCTCGCTATGGTCGTCGCCGACATCCTCGACCTCGGTGACCTTGCTGATTCCTGGCTGCTGGCGAAGGCGCCTCAATCCGAGGAATCCGAGTGCGGCGGCACCTGTCAGGATCACGCTGGCTGCTATCAGCGCCACCTCGAATCCGCGCAAGTAGGACGCGATCGCGGGGCTGTGCGCGTGCTGGCCCAGTGCGGCGGTGACTGCCTTGATCTGACCGCCAGCGACCTCCGCGCTGAGCCCGCCGGCATCCAGGCGCTGGGCGGGGGCGAAGGAGCCAACCTGTCTGCGCCAGTCGGCGACGATGATGCTAGTCGCGATCGAGCCGAGGATTGCCAGCCCCATGGCAGTTCCGATCTGCCGGGAGGAGTTGAACAGTCCGGAGCCAATGCCGGACGAATCCGGTGGTACCTCAGCCATGGCGGCGGTCGAGCCGGCCGGGACCATGAGTCCGAAGCCGACTCCTACCAGGACGTAGCTCACCGCAGGCAAGGCGAACGTGGTGGTGGTGGTCAGCTGGCTCATGCCGAGCGCACCAGCGGCAGCGATCAGGCACCCCCAGCCGATCGCCGCTGCCTCCGGCAGCCAGCGGGCTAGCTGGTGCCTGCGTTGCGCTACGGCGAAATACGGGATGCAGAACAGCAACCACGACAGCCCCGTGTGGAGAGCGGACCAGCGCTGCACATTCTGGAAGTACAAGGTCACGTAGTAGATGAAGCCTGAGAAGGCGAGATAGGCGAGCAGGTAGACGCCGCACGCGACAGCGAAGCTCCTCGTTGCCAGCAACGCTGGCGGAGCCATCGGTGACTCAGTCTTGCGTTCCCAGGCCGCGAAGGCCGCCAGGACAGCCACGCCGGCCGCGATGCAGCCGATCACGACCGGCGAGTCCCAGGTGGCATCGGCCGAATACACCAGACCGAGGGTCACCAGAAACAGGCCGAGGACGCTGAGCGTCACGCCAGGCACATCGAGCGGGCGAGGCGCACTTTCCCGGGATTCGATGACCCCGACTACCGAGATGGTGATGGCAAGTGTCCCGATCGGGACGTTAACCCAGAAGATCGATGACCAGGAGAAGACAGCGAGCAGCAGCCCGCCGATGACGCTTCCGCCGGCGACTGCCAGCCCGCTGACCGCGGCCCACAAGCCGATCGGCCCGCTCCTGGCCTCCGGTGGATAGGCCTCGGAGATCAAGGCGAGGGTGAGTGACGACATGACCGCGCCGCCAATCCCCTGGATTACCCGGAACGAAATCAGCATCGCACCGGACGTCGAGAGCGCGCATCCAACCGAGGCGAGCATGAAGACTGCCAACCCCGCCACGAAGATGCGCTTGCGCCCGAAATGATCACCGAGCGCGCCGCCGGACGGTATCAGCGCCGCGAGGACTAGCGCGTACGAGCTGACGACCCATTCCAGGCCACTGGGCGACAGCCGAAGCTCGCGCTGCATCGAGGGAAGTGCGACGCTGACGATCAGGACGTCGAGGACCATCATGCCCTGGGCCAGGCATGCTGCTGTGAGGGTCAGCCGCTGGACAGCTCGAACGGTCAAGGTCGTCATTGCTTCTGTCTTTGCCCGCGGGCAGCTCAATGCTGTCCGGGGTTGGGCCCGATGCCGCAGACCTGGTTACCAGGGTTGGGCCGGGGTTAATCCGGATCGACGCGGTGGCCCCGGCGAGGCAGTCTGGGATTCGTCGACCGCTGAAAGTGTTCCCACTGACCGTGGCTTCATCTCAACGTGAACGGAGACCGATCCAATGTTTTTGATCATCGCGCTCGCTGTCATCGCCATCGTGGCGCTGGCCGTTCTCGGCGCCGTCCTGCACTTGCTGTTCACCCCTTGGCTGCTGGTGGTCGTGATCGGCGTCCTGGCGTGGATCAAGCTTCGCCCTCGCCGCTCTCACCGGTAGCCGCTGGCAGAAGCGAACCGACTGGACGCGAACGCCAGACTAGGTCAGTTCGACGTTGTCGCCGACTCTGATCGTGCCGCTCTGCTCGACGCTGGCGTACACCCCGAGACAGGCAAACCTTCCTGTGCCGGGGACTTCGGCGCGGTTGTGCCGCGCCACAGTCGTGAGTATCTGCCGGTCGGCTCCGAGGTCTGGCTGGGCGAGCGTGACCATCACGCACCGGGGAGTAGGGGCGAAGACCGAGAGGCGGACGGAGCCGACCGTCAGGCTGCGGCCGAGCCAGTCATTCTCGAGAAAGCGGTCCCCGTCGGTGTCGATGAGTACCGTCATGCGAAACCGTCTGGGGTCCCAGTTGCCCTCTGGATGCAAACGCCGGGCCGCTCGCAGGGACGAGGTCGTGAGAATCGTCACGGGCGCGACATCCTGGAACGTGCCAGGCGCCAGCATGCCCACCGGGAGGGCGGTCACCGCCTCCCCAGCACTGGTATGCCCGGTTTGCAATGAGGCCACGAACTGCTCCGGGGCCAGCCCGTCGATGTTCGGCCAGACCTCGTCGTAGTGGGCACCGGAGGCTGGCGCGCCGCTCAGTGTGACGGTCCGGCCTGCGGCAGACGACAACTGGCTGTCGATGTCTTGTTCGGTGCTCGACACCCTTACACCGCCAGGCAGGGTGATCGTGATGGGCTGGCCGGGGCCCGCCTCGGCGGAGAACCGGGCCGACATTCCGAGCAGCACCGCCCACCGGCGCGGGTCCTTGGCGCTCACCACCGCGCCCGTCTCTCCGTCCACGAGCGCGTAGGCCCGGTCGCCGACCACGCCCGTGGCGTCAACAACGACCTCGCTCGGCGTCTCTCCCTGCATCGACTTCACCGGGCACCGGCAGATTTCCATCACGCGCACGGGCCATTTCTACCAGGTGCGGGTCAGTCGCAAGCCGTGCCACCGGCCACCTGCCACGTGCCGTCCGAGACCCTGATGACGTGCAGTGTCGCCCCGCCGCGCTGAGCGGACACGGCCGTCGCGGCAGTGGCAGTCTGGCGCGTCAGATGCCATCCGGTGGCCGGCAGGTCTGCCGGGCCGCTCTCGCGGGCAAACCACCGTGCCGCATCCAGCGCCGTGGGCCGACCACCGGTGGTGGGCACCGGCGCGCCGAAAAGGGTGCCCGGACACGCCGACTGTGCCATCTGCCCGCACGCCGAGATGACGATCGCGCAGCCGAGAATGCCGCAGGCTGCCACCACGCGCACGGCATTCATGCTCGTGTGACGCTGGGGGTGGCCGGGCGGTTCCGTTCCGCGCCCGCGGCAAGAAGCGCGGGTTCTGCCGATACCTGGCGGCACGGTTGCGGCGTCTTAACAGGAGAGACACCATCTCCTGCAGCGGGCCCGTGAGGAGTGAAGGTGACCGACCCCGGCGTTGACCCCCCGGCAGGTTTCCGTGAGTTCGCCAGCGCACGGGCCACGCAGCTGTTCCGGCTCGCGTTCTTACTGTGCAACGACTGGCATGAAGCTGAGGACCTGGTGCAGACCACGCTGACGAAGGTGTTCGTCTCGTGGGGCCGGCTGCGGGGGATCTCGAGCGCGGATAGCTATGCGCGCAAAGTGATGCTGAACGCCTTCCTGTCTCAGCGGCGGCTGAAGCGCTCCGGCGAGCTTCCCACCGCAGACTTTCAGGACCTGCCTGCTCCAGGCGCGGATGCAGACCTGCGGATGACCCTGCTGACTGCACTGCGCGGGCTTCCTCCGCGGACCAGGGCCGTGGTCGTGCTGCGCTACGTCGAGGACCGCAGCGTCGAGTCCGTTGCCACGCTGATGAACGCCACCCCGGCAGCGGTCAAGAGCCTGAACACCAGGGGCCTGGCGCAACTGCGCGAGCTCCTGGGCGCAGACCAGGACCTGCTGCGCTCATGACCGTCAGCAGCTAACCGAGGAGAGACGATGACCGAGGAAGAGATCGCCGCGCTGTTCGACCGGGTAGCCCAGGACCTCGACTTTCCCGGCATCGAGGCCGTTGTCAGCGAAGCAGAGCGACACGGCCGGCGGCTGCGTCACCGTCACAGGGGGCTCATTGCCACGGGCAGCGTGCTGTCGGTAGGCGCGGTCATCATCGCGGTCAGTTCGACCGGACTGGTCGCAGGGCTCACCGGGACACTGGGCTTTGCCTCATCCGCCACGGGGACGTCGCCGACGCCTAGTGCGTCACCACCCACTGCTGCGAGCCCCAGCGCTACGCCCAGCTCCGATCCTTCGTCCAGCGTGCCGGCAACTGGCCCTGAGCGGCCGAGTCCGAGCGCGAGCACGCCAAGGGGGATGACGATGACGCAGATCCTGGACGATCTGCGGGCCATGCTCCCGCCGGGCTCGACGATCTCGGACGTCCGTCCCAGCACTGAGGGGGACGAGGCGGTAGAGCTTGACTACAACGACGGCCAGGGCGCGGTTGACTTCAGTTTCTCTGTCGAGCCGACGAGCTTCTACCAGAGGGGGCCGCTGACGTGCTCGCAGTCCCCGTGGAGCGGAACCACGGATGAAGGCCCCCGGCCAGCCGGGGCACTGCCCCAGAGCTGCGTGATGAGCACGCTGAACGATGGGAGCATCCTCCAGGACTGGGTGACATACGCCGATGCTTACGGGTTCTACGGCTACTACGTCACGGACCAGAGGCCAGACGGGACCGTCGTCTGGGTCCAGGTCGGCAACGGCATCATTCACACACTCCCGCAGGTCGACCGCGCCGTTCCGCCGGGCTCGTTCGCTGAGTGGAACGCGCTGGTCGAGAATCCCCTGTGGCACCTCTGAGAGATCCCAGCCGTCGGTGCGCCTCATCGAGGTGGCCCGACCCGGGACGGGCTCAGCTCGAAGGCGAGCCGCAGGCCGGGAGGCATGGCGTCCACGACATCACGGGGGTACTCGACCCGGATCCCGTTGATGCTCAGCGCCATCGCAGGCGGGTTCCGGGCGAAGCACCCGTCGCAGCGCCCCGCAGCCCCGGTCGGCATGAATCGCCGACAGCTGGTGCACCTGCTCCGGCCGGTCAGTGATCGCCGGACCGCGTTGCGCCGGTAGACGACGAGCCGGTCCTGTAGCGCGGGCCAGGTCGGCAACGCTACCTGCTCCACTGGGCTCCAGTTCAGCTCAAGCTCGGCGTGGAAGCGCGCCGTTCCGGTCGGCCCGCCAGGGGCGCCCCCCACGTAGGCCAGCAGGTCGCCCCGGTAGGCGCGCACGGCCGCATAACTCGCGCTGTCGTCATCGTGCGGCGGCCAGCACAGGAAAAGCGCTCGCCCTGGACTCGCCCTGACCGACGTGACCGAGTCCGCGGCCCTTACGGTCGTCCACGTCCTACGCCCCGGCGCCAGGTCAGACGCAGCCACGTCGGCGCCCAGCGCCCGCAGCAGCGCCGCCCAGTAGCCGGTGCCGGCACCGCACTCCACGAGCGGCGAGTACTGGCTCAGCAGGCCGAGTGCGCCGTCCGCGGGGATCGCCCAGGATAGAAGCGCGGCGAGCTCGCGCCGGCGGGCGGACAGGTTCAGCACGTTAGCGAGCCCGCCCGGCACCGACCAGGACAGGTCACTGCTTGCGGAACCAGACGAAAGACCTGCCAGCAATTTCACCAGGTCCAGGTACGGGTTCTCGCCAGCCCGCAGGATCCGGCGCCTGCGCAGCGCCGAGAGCGCGGCGTGGTACGCGCGCAGCCGCAGTACTCCTTCGCGCCAGTCCTCCTCGGACGTGATGCCACCGCCGCACAGTTCGGGTCGCCTCGTCCACGGATAGCGCGCGACGAACTCGCGGTAGGTCCCGAGCCCGGCCAGCTCAGGCCAGGTGACCGGCGCGAACCAGGCGGACCGGCGCGGATAGCGCCGCCCGGCGGGCAGGTGGTCCCAGGGCGGCGTTACCGCAGGCACAACCGCCGCGCCGCAAACGGCGCAGATCGGGTGCCCGTCCACTGTCACCAGCCGTCCGCGAGCCGTCAGCGGTTGCACGTCCGCGTGCACGGACGCGCAACCGCCGGACCCGCCGACCGTCACGCCCAGTACTGGATGCCGCCGGAGTGCACCACCCTGCCGCCCAGCACGGTGAGCACTGAATGCAGCTTCCTCAGGTCCGTGTCCGCCACGGCGAAGAAGTCGTCGTTCAGCACGACTACGTCTCCGAGCCGGCCCACCTCGAGCGTCCCCAGCAAGTCCTCGTCCTGACCGCCGAGGAACCACCGGTTGGCGCTGGTGAAGTGCTCGAGGACCTCGGCCCGAGTCAGCTGCTGACCGGGGTTGATCTGGTTGCCGAGCGCGTTGAGACCAGTGGTCGCGTAGTACGCGTGGATCCACGGGTTCATCGGCGCGATCTGCATGCCATCAGAGCTCAGCCCGACCGGGATACCGCTATCCACCAGCATCCGGTAAGGCGGCCCGCCCGGGTTTGCGGTGCCGAAGTACTCATACGCTGTCAGGTTGACCCCGCCGCCGAGTTCGTGCAGCCGGGCAACGTAGTCCGGGGTGATGAACGGCACGTGCGCTACCACCCAGCGCAGTCCGGTGATCGGGATCTGGGCGTTGACCGCTTCGAAACCGGCGATCTCGGACTGGAAGTCGGCCGGAGTCAGCGAGTGGACCTCCGCGCGCCAGCCGGCCTTCGCAGCCTCGAGCGCTGCGTTCATCCAGGTAGGGTTGCCGCCCGCGTAGTGGAAGATGTCAGCCAGAAACTCTCCGGCAGCGCCGTTCTTGACCAGGTCGTTGCCGAAGAACGGGAACGCGTTCTGGATGCGCGCTGTCGCCACGGGGATCGACGGGTCGGAGTCAAAGAGCAGGTAGTTGATCCGCAGCCGGATGGCGGCCTCGACGGCAGGCTCGACGTCGCGCTGCTCGCCCTCCGCGTACACCGCGAGGAACGGCAGGTGCATCGTGTAGTTGTCCTCGTGCGCGGAGCCGTCCGCCGGCGTGTTAGTCGCCTGGAAGGCGCCCTGGTCCAGGTGCGTGGTGACGCCGACGCTGGCCGCGTACGCCATAGCGTCTCGCACACTGCGCTTGCGATCGTCGAAGGTGAGCGTCTGCCGCAACGCTAGCGTCGCCTGACTGGTGGGCCCGGATCCGAGGAAAGGGGCCGCGGCAATCGAGCCGTCCGCGCCGACCGCGATCGGTCCTACGGGCGATGGCACGTTCTCGAAGAACGCCTTGCCGAGCGTATTCGTGGCAGACGGGCCGGTGAAGCCCTCGGATATATACACCGGGTGGCCGGGCACTGCCGCGTCGAGTTCGGTCAGCGTTGGCAGCCGGGTCTCAGCGAACTGGTTGGTGCTGAACCCGCCGATAGTGGTGATGAAGTCGGCCGCGCTGGTGGGCGGGTTCGCCGACGGCTGCAGCGTTGCCGCGCGGGCCGCGTAGAGCGCCTGGACATCAGCGATGTTCTGCGCATTTTCGAGCGGCGTGTGATGCCCTGGCCGATTGCCCATCAGCACAATGTGGTTGTGGCAATCGATGAGCCCTGGTAAGGCCATCCGGTCTTCCAGATCGATGGCCCGCGGCTGATCGGTGAACTGCTGGCGCGCCTGCCCGAGACTGCTCCCAACGTAGACGACCAAGCCCTGCCGGATGCCGAGCACGCTGGCCACGCTCTGCGCGGCGTCCATCGTATGGATCCGGCCGTTGAAGAGGATCAGGTCCTCAGCCGGAGAGGTACGCCTGCCTGGGTCCCCGCCCCCGGCCTGAGAGCTACCCGCTCCCCCTGTCGCGGCGACCGCTCTGCCGGACGCCGCCATGGCGCCCGCTGCCGCGGCACCCGTCACTGCCCCTGTCCTCAGGACCGCCCGGCGAGATAACCCGCGCTCCTCGCTGCCACTCATCTCCAGACCACCCTCCATTGCTGACAAAGCTCCGTGGTCATGCGCGACTGAGCTTAGATTTGCTGACAAAACGAATCAACAACTTGTTAGCAAAATGGTGGCCGACTCCGACTGACTGCTGACACCGCGCCGTAGGCTCCGGAGTCATGTTCAAGTGGTGGGATGTGCTGCCAGACGACGAGCGGCAGCAATGGGCGCTGAATCCATTTGTGACTGTCGGGCCGCTGGGCTTCGGCATGAGGCCCGGCGAGGTATCGGAGGCGCTGAACGGCGTCACTGCGGAATCCCAGCGGCACAAGATTTACACCCGCCTGACCACCCGCACGGTCACCGAGGGGGACTACCAGAAATTCGGCCTGAAGCTCTACTACAGGGAGGAACGGCTTCGCGATAATCGTCGACGCGCTGCGCGGCCCGCAGGTCCTCGCGGAAGACGTGGCGCTGGTTGGCCGGGTTCCCTCGGTTCTCGAGCAGTGGATGATGGAGCGCTCCGAGGCTCGCGAGCCTTATACGGAGCTGTTCTACATGGCTGCAGGCGTGCCCGGGTCGGAATCACTGGGTGTCGTGATCGATGTGCAGCGAGCAGGCGATCACCTGCTCACGAAGCCGGTATTCGTCCCCCGCGAAGCGATGGACGACCTGCCCCACTGGCTTCCCAGACAGGCGTGGTCGCTGTGCTGAGCGTCCGGTCCCTCAGCCGCGCCAAGCCCACCGAACCGGGAGATCTTCGCGGCACCTCATCGAGCAGCGCCCGCGGAGTCTGTGAGGGTGCGACCCTCGTCGAATGCTGCGCTGACGGCGGCGGGTATGTCGATGACGGGAAAGATGGCCCGGCGGATGATGCGGTTCCGGTCGGCTACAAGGATCGCGCGTTTGAGTCGTAGTCCTTGTCCGGCGTGGAACGTAGGCAGTCGAAGGGCTGCGGCGAGTTGCAGGTCCATGTCGGACAGAAGCGGGAAGGGGATGTCCTCGGCTTTCGCGAAGGCCGCTTGCTCGCCGGGCCGTTGGGTGCTGATCCCGCGCACGGCGATATCAGCCGCCTGGAACTGCGGAAACTCGTCGCGGAAGAGCCGGTTTTCCAGGGTGCAGCCGACCGCGCCGGGGATCGTGTTCCAGTTCTCCGGCAGCGGCACGGGGGTTCCGGTGGCGGGGTAGCAGAACAGCACGGTCGCGCCAGCCGTCTGGTCGATGACGTCGAGGTCGCCGCCGCTGTGCGCCGGCAGTGTCAGTGCAGGGATCGGGGTGCCGTGCAGGGCTGCGATGCGTGCGGTTTCGGCGGATTCGGGCGCGGCGGAGCCGGTCAGCACACCATCACCGAGCAGCCAGCGGTCGCCCCAGTCCTGCATCATGACCAGGATGGTCAGCAGCGCGCGGCCTGAGTCAGTCAGCTGGTACTCATACCGGGTTGGGCCGTGCTGGTAAGGAACCCGCTGGAGCACAGCCGAATCGACGAGGTGGCCGAGGCGCTCGGCGAGCACCTTGCGTGAGATCCTCAGCTCGGCCTGCAGCTCATCGAAGCGCACCCGGCCGCGGCCGATCTCGCGCACGATCAGGATGTTCCACCAGTCGCCGATCACCGCGGCGGTTTGGGCGATCGCGCACTCCGCGTCCCGGCCGGGAACCGTGCGGGCCATGGCGCTCACCTCCTCCCGTCTGCTAAGTTCCCATACGGAAGCTATAAGTTCCTAATAGGAACTTACCATCGTGGAGTCATCGGATGACGAGCGCGCAGTCGCGGGTGTTCTGGCGGTACTGGACGGGCACGACCGTCAGCGGACTCGGAGATGCGATCTCCGCGGTCGCGTTGCCGCTGACCGCGGTGCTGGTGCTGCACGCCTCGGCGCTCCAGGTCGGGCTCGTCGCCGCGGCGAGCTATGCGGCGTGGACCCTTTTTGGCCTGCCCGCGGGCGTGCTGGTCGGGCGGCTGCCGCTGCGCGGTACTCAGATCGCGATGGACCTGATCCGCGCGGCGACGCTCGCCTCTATCCCGCTCAGCGCCTGGGCGGGCGTGCTGAGCATCGCGCAGCTGGTGGCCGTCGCCTTTACCGTCAGCGTTGCAAACGTCGTCTTCGACGTCGGCAACTCGACGTTCATGCCGCAGGTCGTGGCACAGGAAGAGCTGACTAAGCGGAACAGCGTGACCTCGGCGTCGTTTTCGGCCACCAGCATGGTGGGACCCTCGCTGGCCGGAGTGCTGGTCCAGGCGTTCGGCGCGGCCACCACGGTCCTGTTCGATGTCGCCAGCTACCTCGCCTCTGCACTCGTGCTGCGCAGCCTGCCCCGGCCGACCCGGCTCCCGGCCGCCGCAACGAGTTCAGTCGGCGCGCAGATCCGGGAGGGCTGGCACTACGTCATCCGCCACCCGGTTATCCGGCCCTGCGTGGCGGACGCGACCGCCACCAATTTCGTGTGCGGCGCGCTCCTGGCACTGACGCCGGTCTTCCTCGTGCGCACATTGCACACGCCCGCCAGTCTTGTTGGCCTGCTGATCGCGACAGAAGGCGCGGGCAGTCTGGCGGGTGCTGCACTGACTCCGCGGATCAGCGCCCGAACCGGCTCGGCTCGCGCCGTATTGTTCGCCTCGGTGGCGATGCCACTCGCGCTCTGCCTGCTGCCGGTGTCCTTCCACGGTCCTGGCCTTCTTCTGTTCGCGTTCGGCGACGCCGGTTTCGCCGCCACCGTGGTCGTTCTCAGCATCCTGACCCGGACCCACCGGCACCGCGTCGTCCCGACCGAGCTATTGCCGCGGGTCATGGCGACGGTGAGGTTCATCTCCTGGGGTGTCGTCCCACTGGGCGCGCTTGCTGCCGGCGCCGTCGCCACGACGTTCGGGCCGCGCGCCGCTCTGTGGGCCACCTGCGCCGTAGCTGCGCTGCCCGCGATCGCGCTGTGGACCAGCCGCGTCCGAACACTGCGCGAACTCACCGACGAGGCGTCGACAGAATCGGAGCAGGTACCGGTGTCCGCGCCTGGATAAAGCGCGGCATTTCGCCGACCAACTGGCCTAGCCGGCCGGCAGCCGCGGGCTGATACCCAGGTCGACGAGTGCGGCATTACCTGTCGTTGCGGCGTCGCCGGCGGCCAGAATGAGCGTCCTGGCCCTCTGGTAGGGACAGCCCGCAGTCTCGAACGCCGGTGCGGTTGCGAGCAGGCGCTCGTGGTCGCCATCGAGCAGCGCAGCTGCCCGGTCGACGACGGCGGTGGCGATGGCATTCCCGGCGACGATCGGCCGTGCGGCAGTGACATGGTGTCTGGCGTCTGGGTGACCGGCTAGCACGGCCGCTTCGGCGCGCAGGGCGGTGTGCCAGTGGAGCCATATCCAGGTGAGCCACTTGTTCGGCTGGCTGGCCTGGGTGCCGAGCCGTTCCAGGGCGAGCGAGGCCTGGCCATGGTGCAGGAGGTAAACGGCGTCGAAGGTGGGGCTGTAGCCAGATCGGCGCTCGGGGGCGACGCCCAGCTGGCCGATGACGGCGAGCCAGTCGTCCCGGGCGGCGTTATCGCCGCGTAGCCCGTGAATCATTGCGACGGCGGCGGCTGCTGGGCCCAGGCTGGGAGCTCGGGGGCGGCCCGCCTGAGTCCACGTGTCGAGGAATCGCCGGCCGTCAGGGATCACGTCGGTGGCGTGCCCGGCGAGTGCGTCGGCTACCAGGAGCCGTGACGTGGCGAAGTGCCCGACCTCTGCCAGCAGCGGCAGGTCGCGCATCTGCCGGCCCCACTGCCGTGCAGCCGCCAGGTCGCCGACGCCGATGCTGGTTTCGGTGGCCATGAGCAGTGCGTCGATGTGCTCGAACGCGGTAACTGGGGTGACGGGTACGGTGCGGAGCAGGCCCACGCGGCGCTCTGCGGTGGCAGCAGCAGCAAAGGGATCACCCGACCGGTGCTGGGCCCCGGTCAGCGCGTCAAGGGCAGCACACTCCGCCAGCGGATCGCTCAGTCTGCGGGCCAGCTCCACAGCTCGCTCGGCGAGGGCGGTTGTCTGTGCCGCAGCCGTCTTGGGCTCGGCCTCGTCGGCGAAGAACGCATCACCCTCGGCGCCGCATTCGGCGAGGGCCACGGCGGCCTGCCCTGCCGGGTCGCTGCCGGCCAGCTCCCGCGCCCGGCCAAGCAGCGCCGCCGCGTCTGCCAGCGGGGGCAGCTGAGCGAAGACGCCAGACATCCGGAAATAGGTCGTAGTCGCGGTGGCCAGGTCGCGGGCGGCGCCGCCAGGGTCTCCAGCGCGCAGGGCGGCGTCGGCGGCAGACTGCCAGAGCTGGTAGGTGTCGTCGCCGCGCATCCGGCACGCCGCGACGCTCGCGGCGCACCGCAGAGCCGTGGCCTCGGCGGCCGGGTCCTCGGCGAGGGCGGCGGCCTGCTCGTAGCGCCGCTCTGCCTCACCGGCCAGGTTCCGCGAGAAGGCAAGTCCGGCTAGGGACAGGGCCAGGTCGTGCGCCTCCGCATGGTGTTCGGGTTGCTCGGCTGCCCACCCGAGCGCAGCCCGGAAATCATCGGCTACCGCGTCGAATGACGACCGCCAGCTACCGGTGCCGGGCGACGGATCCCGCGCGAGCCCGGTAGCTGCGGCCAGGCACCAGCGCAAATGGTGAGCCCGGGTGGCGGGGAGCTCACTGGTCTCGGCGAGCTGCTCGATCCCGTACTGGCGGATGGTCTCGAGTGCCTGGTACCGGGTGCCCCCCGCCGTCGGCGTGACGATCAGCAGGCTCTGATCCGCGAGCCGGGCCAGCCCATCGGCGACCTCGCCTTGTTGCAGGGGCGGGAACCCGGCTACCTGCGCGGCGGCCGAGGCCGGGAACGGAGATACGAATACCGAGACCCGCTGAAGCAAGGTCTGGTCGGGAGCGCTGAGCAGCGCCTGGCTCCAGTCGAGCATGGCCCGCACCGAGCTGTGCCGCTCGTCGGCACGATGACCGCCGACCAGGAGCCGCAGGTGGTCGGACAGGCCAGAGACGAGCTCGTCAAGACCGAGCGCAGGCAGGCGGGCCGCGGCGATTTCGATCGCCAGCGCCACGCCGTCGAGCCTCCGACAGGCCTCAGCAACCTGATCCAGGTGCTCGGGCTTGACCGTCCAGCCGACCGCGCCGGCCCGGTCGAGAAACAGCAACACCGCATCCGATGAGGCGATTTCCCCGCCGGGGCCATGCCCTCCGAGTGACAGGGGCGGAACCGAGTAAACCCACTCGAAGGGCACCAGCAGGCGAGCCCGGCTGGTGGCCAGCACGCTCACGTTCGGGCAGCGCGCGAGCAGTCGCTCGACGAATGGCGCCACCCCGTCCGCGAGGTGCTCACAGTTGTCCAGCACCACCAGAGCGCGGCGATCGGCCAGGGCGGTGAGGACCGAGTCGTCGATGCTGCGGCCTTGCTGCTCACCCACGCCGAGCGCGGCCGCTACTGCCGATCCGGCCATCGCCGGATCCGTGACCGGCACGAGGTCGACGAACCACACGCCGTCCTCGTAGGCGCTGGCCAGGTCTGCGGCGACTTCGAGGGCGAGCCGGGTCTTGCCCACTCCGCCGGGCCCGACGGCAGTGACCTGCCGGTGCGCGCTGACGGCTTCGCGCAGGTCGCCAAGTTCCTGGGCGCGGCCGATGAACGGGTTCAGCGGCGACGGGAGACCCGCCAGCGCGTGGCTGGTCCGCTCGGCCCTGGCCAGTTCGATGGCGAGGTCCGCGAGCGCGCGACGATCCGGGACCGCGAGTTTGCGCAGCAACGAGGACACGTGCGTCTCGACGGTGCGCACCGAGATGACCAGCCGCGACCCGATCTCGGCGTTCGTCCGGCGCTCCCCGACCAGGGTCAGGATCTCGGCCTCCCTGGCTGAGATGTCGGGTGTCGCCGTTCGCGTCGGCATGCGCTCTATCTTCCCGGCCGGGTCGCGCCGCCGCTACGTGACGGGGTCCGTGGCAGGTTCCGTGCTCAGCACGGATGCGGGTCCACGCAGGCCAGCGAGACGCTGTTACCGCTGGATCAACCCAGACTCTTACCTGAAGGACCTGCCATGACCTCCATCGAATCCATCACCCTCGAAGTACCCGAGCCCGCGCTCGCCAGCACCTTCTACACCGCTGCCTTCGGCCTGGGAACCGAGCTGGGGCTGCGCGCCTCGGAAGCACCGACCACCGGCTTTCGCGGGTTCACGCTGTGCCTCGTCGTGCCCCAGCCTGGCACTGTCGACGGCCTCCTCGGTGCCGCCCTCGAGGCCGGGGCCGCGACGCTGAAACCGGCCGCGAAGTCATTCTGGGGCTACGGCGGCGTCGTTCAAGCCCCGGACGGGACGATCTGGAAGATCTCGACCTCGGCGAAGAAGGACACCGGACCGGTCACTCGGCAGATCGACCAGTTCGTGCTCCTGCTCGGAGTCGAGGATGTGTCCGCGAGCAAGCACTTCTATACGGCCCGCGGTCTGGCCGTGGCGAAGAGCTTTGGACGCAAGTACGTCGAGTTCGCCACCCCATCGAGTGCCGTGAAGCTCGCGCTCTACGGGCGCCGTGCCGCTGCCAAGGATGCCGGCGTCTCCCCTGACGGCACCGGATCGCACCGGGTCGTCATTCGCAGCGACGCCGGGACTTTCACCGACCCGGACGGGTTCGCGTGGGAGGCCGCACCACGCTGAGGCGGGAGCGATCGCCGCCGAGGCAACCCATCACCGTCCCGCCACGAGAGGTAAATGTCATGCCTGCGCCTGATTTTCGTGCGTCCGTCTCGCCGGTTGTCGCGAGTCCGGTGCTGCGCCGCCTGCTGCCCGCGTTCGCGCTGTCGGCAGTCGGCGACGGGATGAGCGCGGTGGGCGTGGCATGGCTGGCGATCGCGATCGCGGCGCCAGCCGACCGCGGCCTGACGGTAGGGCTGGCGGTCGCCGCCTACACGCTGCCAGGCGCTGCCGGGGCCGTCGTACTGTCAAGGCCACTACGGGCGCTGGCTGCCAGGCACCTGGTCGCCGCCGATGCGATCGTGCGGACCGTGACTCTCAGCGTGATCCCGCTCTTGTACGCGTGCGGGGCGCTGCGGGCCGGGTCGCTGGTCGCGCTGCTGGCTGCTTCCTCAGTGCTGCACGCCTGGGGCCTGTCAGGCCAGTACACGCTGGTCGCCAAGCACCTGCCGGCCGAGCACCGCACGGCCGGCAATGCGGTGCTGTCGGGCGTCGGGATGGCCGCCTTCATCATCGGCCCGCTGCTCGCGGGCCTGGCCGTCGCGGCCGCCGGGCCGGCCATGCCAGTCGCGGCCGACGCGGCCTCCTTCGCCATCCTGGCCGTCGCGGCAGCCACGACCAGGTCCCAGCCGAGGGCGACCGGGCCAGAAGAAGCCGGCCAGCCGCCCCGAGCCCGCGGATTCGGGACGATCGCCCGCAGCAAGCCCCTGGCCGGGCTGCTCGGCCTGACCGTCGCGTACTACTTCCTTTACGGGCCGGTGGAGGTAGCGCTGCCGTTGTATGTCACCGGATCGCTCCACGGCAACGCCGGACTGCTGAGCCTGTTCTGGACCGTATTCGGCATCGGAGCGACCGCCGGCAGTATCGCCGCCGCCGTGACCCGGCGCTTTCCTGTGTGGCCAGTCCTGATGGCCGCGGTCATCGGCTGGGGCGCCGCGCTCACACCGCTCGGCCTCATCCGGCTGCCCGTTCCCGCTCTGGCCTGCTTTGCCTTCGGCGGCCTGCTCTATGCGCCTTACCCCGCCGTGTCCGCCACGGTGTTCCAGCGGGAAAGCCCACCGCATCTGCTCTCCCAGGTCCTGGCCGCCCGCGGCGCGCTGACCGTGCTCGCCACCCCGCTTGGCGCGGCGCTCGGCGGACCGCTCACCGCATGGCTTGGCGCCCAGCACACGCTCCTTGCCTCCGCGGGAGCCACCATCGCAACCGGCCTGGCAGCCACCGCCGTCCTCACCAGGCGCCGCGGCCAGCAGACCCGGCCCCAGGCCAGCCGCGCCGCCCGCACCGCACGATCAAGGAGCAGCGAATATGCCCGCAATCCGCTTTGACGCGCAGCTGTCTCGCATCGGCTCGCAGATCATTCTCAGGCTGCCCGGCAGTGCCAATGCGAGGTTGCCATCGCGGTGACGGTGGCCATCGATCCGAGCAGCCGCTGGCCGGAACCTGAGGTGCCGGCGGATCTGGAGCACGCCCTACCGCGTGGTGCTGCCCGCCGCGCCGGTGATCCGGCGGGCACGCAGCACCACGGGCCTGGCGAGCTTCAGGACAGCGTCTGGCACAGATTCTCGGCGGTGGCGTTGATCAGCCGGACGCCGATCGTGCCCGAACTACTGATCGTCACCTCGGACCGGCCGGATATCGCCCACTCGCCGGCCGGGAATCCGGCGTTGCCCACGTCAACGGTCAGGCCGATGTGGCTGGCAATGAATGCGTCGATGCTGCCGTCCTGCCCGTAGTGGAACCAGCCGTAGCCCGACAGGTCGCGTACCACGGAGACACCAGTACTGGTGTTGGTGTACTGGACGAACAGCGGGCCCCGGAATTCCTGCAGCCGCGGATCGCCGTTGGGATAGCTCGCCAGCGTCCGGAACTGCTCCTGGTCGTCGACCGGGGTAGCCGTCACCCCGAAGCTGCAGACGGCGCCCGGAGCGTCGGCCCACGGTGCCGTGTGGTAGGGCTGCCACCCGGCCGTGCTGGCAGTCGCGGCGCTGGCGGCGGTAGCCGGCACGCCAACACCGATGGCAAGAACCAGCGCGGCCCCGGTGGCCATGCGGCTGAGTCTCATTTACGCACCTCCTTGCATAACGGTTGCCAGCACAGCGTTCTCGCCGCTCGCACGAGGATGCGATCCTTTAACCGACAGCCGAAAAGTCCTCCGGTGGGGATGACCAGACGTGATCCGAGTTCACCTCACTGCCCAGGACCTGCTGCGAGTCAAGTTCGCCACGCACCCGGCGCCGCTCATCGAACTGGGACATGCGCTGGCAGAGCTGCACCGGCGAGAGCCGGAGCTCGCGCGCTGGCGGCGCGCCGCAGCAACGGGGTTCCCGTCGACGGCGCGGCCACTGCTGGAGTTGATCCCGGCCTCCGCGACCGGACCGGTGTTCATCGATCCGCCCAGCACCCACCTAGAGGAGGGCCTTGAGCTTGTTCAGCGAGCGCCAGCGAGCCTCGTCAGCGCGGAACTGGACCGCGTGTCCGGAAGCCGGCGCCCCCCGTCGTGGCTGCAGTTGCTCGCGGAACGGGACCTGGACACCTGGCGCGACCTCGACCGGGCGCTTCGAGCCGCTTACCGGCACCTGCTGCAGGACAGCTGGCCAAGGGTCTCGGCGGCGTTCCGGACCGAGCTCTCCTGGCGGGGACGGCTGATAGCCGAGCATGGCGTGCAGGCAGCACTGTCCACGCTGCACCCGAGCGTGACGTGGCGAGGAACAGTGCTGCAGATCGCTACCGACACTGAGCTCGATTTCTATCCGGGCGGCGCGGGCATCACCTTGCTGCCCTCGACGCTGTGGACCGGCCGGCCCCAGATCGCGTCGCATCCTGATGGGTCGACGGTCATCGTCTATCCGGCGATGACGCCGCTCCCGCTAGTCGACGAGGCGGCCGGCGACCCGGTTGGGGAGTTGCTCGGCCGGACCCGCGCCGCTGTGCTACGCCTCACCAGCAGCGAGCGCACGACAACGGAGCTGGCCACCGAGCTCGGGGTCAGCGCCGCGACAGTTTCCGGGCACACCAAGACGCTTCGGGAGGCTGGTCTGATCGTCACCACCCGCGCCGGGAAGGCAGTGCTGCATACGCTCACCCCGCTCGGCGGCAACCTGCTGGAGGCCGCGGGTCAGCCGCGGGCGGCTGAGTCACCCAACGGGAGCACCGGAAGAGGCGGCCGGGCTGTGGCATGCTGACCCCGAGGTGATGCGGGTGCGGATCGGCGTGTCGATAGCGGACTTCAGCGGCACGAGCGGACCGCGGCTTGGCGCGGATCTTGCAGCCGTCGGCCGTGAGCTCGATGAGGCCGGCTTCGACCTCATCGGGGTAATGGATCACTTTTTTCAGATAGCCGGCATCGGGCCGCCTGAGGCGGACATGCTGGAGGCTTATACGACTCTCGGCTACCTGGCCGCGAGCACTGCCCGGGCTCGCCTGCTCACCGTGGTCACCGGCATTCCGTATCGCCACCCTGGCGTGCTGGCAAAGATCATCACCACGCTCGATGTGCTGTCCGGCGGCCGCGCCTGGCTGGGTATCGGCGCGGCCTGGTACCAGCAGGAAGCGCGTGCCCTGGGCATCCCGTTCCCGCCGCTGTCCGAGCGGTTCGAGCAACTGGAAGAGGCGCTCCGGATTTGCCTGCAGATGTGGTCAGGCGACGAGAATCCGTTCCGCGGCGAGCACTTCCAGCTCGATCGTCCGCTGAACCACCCGCAGGCGATCACGAAGCCGCATCCGCCGATCATGATCGGCGGGGCAGGCGAACGCAAGACGCTTCGCCTGGTAGCCCGCTACGCGCAGGCATGCAATCTGTTCTTTCCCGGCCCCGAGCTGCCGCGCAAGCTCGAGGTGCTGCGCGCGCATTGCGAGGCCGAGGGCCGCTCCTATGACGAGATCGAGAAGAGCGTGCTCTTCCACCTCGACGTAGGAGACCGGGGGGAACGGGCGGCTCAGGTGGTCGATGAGCTAGGCAGGCTCGCCGAGGCAGGGGTAGGCACAGCTATCTGCAACGTAGCGCGAATCTGGGAGCGCAAGCCGATCGAGATCATCGGCAGCCAGATCATCCCCGCGGTGGCGGCCCTCTGACTCTCGGCAGCCCCACTCAGGCGGTAACGCGCCTCAGGACGCGGGATGCGCTGGCTGCAGCCCGCCGAGCGCGTTCCGCCGGGACGGCATCCGCAGCGATACCATCCGGCGCCAGCCTCCGAGCCGCTCGTAAAGGTAGACGGCCTGGATGCCTGCAGCAAGAGCGGCCGACTTCGCCTTGGACCAGCCGAGAATGCGGCCCAGATGGGCCATGACCGCCGAGCTGACGTCACGGTAGATAGCGATTTCGGCCAGTGCAGTCTCGCGCAGCGCGCGCTCGATGAACTGCTGGTGGCCGGCGTTGGCCAGTCGCAGCAGTTCCTCGTGGCAGTAGGCCAGATGGTTGTCCTCGTCGTCGGAGATCATCCTGACAGCTCGCCCGATGTCCGGCCGATCCCCCGCATACTTGCGCAGAGCCCGCATCTGCTCGGAGGCACGCTGCTCGGTGACCCGGCTGTGGGCGAGGTAGGAGACGATATCGCGTTCGGTCAGTCTCTTCTCGCCATGGAGCAGACTGTGAGCCAGCCCGATCCCAGCCGCCTCCAGCCGCATCGTGTAATCCGTGTCCTGGGGCACCTCAACCGGTCCGAGGCCGCGCTTGCGCAGCAGGGCATCGAAGATGCGGCCATGCTTGTCCTCGTCTGCCCCGTGCCGGGCAATCTTTGGCGCTAGATCCTGGCACGATCCGGGCACAAGCGCGGCAATCCTGCCGTTCTCCCACCCGCCCTGCGCCTCGTCAGCGGCAGCAATCGAGCAGAACAACTGAAATGCCCCATCGTTGTCAAAAATTTCGTTATAGATCGATCGGACAGTTGGCATTTCGTACCACTCCAGCCCGTCATCGTGCGCCGAGCAGCGCGAACTCTCTCCGTACCCCCGCTACGATCGCGCGGCAGCGGGCGACTTGTCGTCACACGAAGCGGGCGATATCGCCAGCCCACGCTGGCGCACTCCCGTCACGAACCGTCGCGCAAGTCGCCGAGGCGCTCAGCTACGAAGCGGATGTCGTCGAATGTCACCGTGCACCCGTCACCTGTCGGCGACTGGACCTCGAAACCGACCTTCACGCTGGCTGGCGAATCGCTGAGACGGAAGTAGCGGATCATCCGCCACTGTTCGCCGTCGATCGAGGCGTGGTACGCGTACGCGTGATCAATGCGCGATAGCCGAAGCCACACCGACGGTCCCTGAACCACGAAGGCATTGGCATCGTCGGAGACACCACGCGTGACCACGGAAACAACCATGGGTTCTCGCGCCGGAGAGTACTCGTAGCAGAGCTTTCCCCAGTGCTGCTCGTCGACCCAGAGCAGCAGCACGCCCGCGTCATAAGTCGCCCTGAAGCCGACCGTCACCCGGGCGCTGAGCCGGAAGTCGCCCGCCGGGGGGACCCCCAGCAAAGTCGCGGCGTTGAGCATCGACTCCGCATCGAGCGTGGCAGAACCGCCAGGGTCGATGAAGATGTCGGTATGGGGGCCTGCCGTCGCAATTACGCTGCTGGCGTGGTCGTCGAACTCCCAGGCTCCGCCGGGCGACGGCGAAAGCGCGAACGGAACGCCAGGTATGTCTACGAGGTTCGGCACACCGCGAGGCTATGACAACCGCGCTCTGACAGGTCAGCAGAATGGAAGCATGTCCGCCGAGGAGATCGACGAGTACCTGGCTGCCCTGGAGGAGCCGAAGCGGACGACGCTGGCCCGCCTGCGCCAGACCATCCTCGAGATCCTCCCCGAAGCCGACCAGGGGATCTCGTACGCAGTGCCGGCATTCAAGATCGGGGGCAAGACAATCGCCGGGTTCGCGGCGTTCAAGGATCACCTGAGCTACCTGCCGCATAGCGGCTCGGTCTTCGGCGACCTCGGTGACGAGCTGAAGGGCTACTCGACCTCGTCAGGGGCCCTTCGCTTCGGCGTCCACGAGCCCCTTCCGGCGTCACTCGTGGAGAAGCTGATCGGTGTGCGACTCCGGCAGGCATTTCCAACCTGACAGAAGTCGCCGACTCGCTGCCTGGGGTGGCGTCTGTGGATCGTCCAGCCGGATATGTTCGTGACAAGGCAGTCGCGTGTCTGCCACACTGTGTGGCCTCAGTCGAGAGGAGGTGCGACACCCGTGTTGATGTTGGTTTCCGCGCCTCCTGGAGCTGACTGACCGAGCGCAGCCGCAGGTGGCGCCGCCTTCGAAAGGTGGCCCCGTGGCCGAACGTATCACCGTTGACGAGCGCCGTGACGCCGAGCGCATGCCCATGCCCGAACGGCTTGGACGCGCGCTCGACACGGTCGCTGACCTGATCGACAACGTCCGAGCTGACCAGTGGTCAGCGCCTACCCCGTGCACGGACTGGACCGTAAGCCAGCTGGTCAACCATCTGATCGGCATGAACCGGGTTTTCGCCGCGCTACTCGCCGACGAGCCTCCTCCGCCCAGGCCGCGCGCCGATCATGTGGAAGGCGACCCGATCGGCGCCTACCGCGACTCCGCGTCCGCGCTGGAGGTAGCCTTCCGCCGGCCCGGAGTCCTCGAGCGCGCCTACCACGGCCCGCTCGGGACTGCCACCGGCGCCGATCGACTGCAGATCCGGCTCTACGACCTCCTCGCTCACGGCTGGGACCTCGCACAGGCTACGGATCAGCCGCTCGACCTGCCGGACGATCTCGTCGAAGAGTCGCTCGTGTTTGCCCGAAGCCAGCTGGCCGAGCAAGCCCGCGCTGGTCGTTTCGGCCCCGCTCAGCTCGTGGCCGCACAGGCCCCCGCCATCGAGCGGCTGGTCGCTTTCCTTGGCCGTCCGGTCAACATGGGACACCCCGCAGATGACTGACTCGACGAACCAAGTGATAGTTCCCGTGCGGCTGCGATGCGGCATCGTCGTACGCGTCCGGGAGGATACCTGCGACGTTGTCATGAACCGAGAGGCCCGCTGCGTTCAGTTCGCGACGCCATTTCCGTCGCCCCGAACTGAACGGGTGGCCCCCGGTCACCTCGTGGCCATCGCGACCGCGCCGGACGGCACGCAGGCGGTGGTATGGCGGTGGTACGACGCGGTCGTGCTCGGCGCGGAGGAAGGCCTGATCAGGCTGTGGGAGCCCGCGCACGGCGAAGTCCTGGCCCGGCCGCGGCCCGCGCACCCGTCACGGCCCCCGGGCACTCGGGCCTACCTATCCGCGGGCCTGCCCGGCGCCGACTGGTGGGTCGCCGGGGGCGCCGCTGTCAGCGCGGAAGATGCCGACGTCGAGCTCGACGAGGTCGAGCAGTTCTGCACCGAGCGCAATCTCTGGAACACACTGGTCTGACGCTGCATTTTGGGACCACCCGGTAGCGGCCGTGCTGCGGCGTGGAGCCGCCCTGAGATCCACGGAGCGCTCATGCGGGCGGGCTGCCCGGTAGGTTTACTGGGTGGCCCGGTCCGTTGATCTTGTGCTGTTCGATCTCGGCGGTGTACTCGTCGAGCTGACCGGCGCGCGCGCCATGCTGGAGCTCACGGGCATCGAGACCGAAAAAGAGCTGTGGCAGCGCTGGCTGACGTGCCGCTGGGTCCGCCGTTTCGAGAGTGGCGCTTGCTCAGAGACCGAGTTCGCTGCGGGGCTGGTTGATGACTGGCACCTCGAGCTCAGTCCGGCAGCTTTCCTCGAGGCATTTCGCCGCTGGCCAGTAGGGCCGCTGGACGGAGCTACAGAGCTGGTTGCCCAGACCGCGAAGAGCGTCGCGACTGGCTGCTTCAGCAACACCAATGCATTGCACTGGCACGATTGCATGGCGGCATGGCCGCTGGCAGGCCTGTTTGACCATCGGTTCCTATCCTTCGAGCTGGGCCTGCTCAAACCCGATGTCGACGCCTTCGCGCGGGTTGCGGGAATGCTTCAGGCGCCAGCCGAGCGGGTGCTGTTCCTCGATGACAACGAAATGAACGTCGCCGGTGCCGCAGCGGCCGGTTTCCAGGCGTTCCGCGCCGCCGGCGTTCGCGAGGCTCGACAGCACCTTGCCGAGTCAGGTGTTCTCGGCAGTACCTGAGCGCATGGTCCTGCGGTTAACCAGCATCACCGCCGACCAGCGTGACCCTAGGTCCCGTCGTCTTGCGCCCGGCCGCCGCCAGCCTGGTCGCGGATGAGCTTTTCGAGCTCCCTGAGCCTGCCGCTCAGGTCTGCCGTCGTCACGACGTCCTCCAGCGCCAGCCGCACGGCTGCGAGTTCCCTCGCGAGGAACTCGGTGTCGGACTGAGTACGGGCCGCGACTTCGCGATCTCGCTTGACGCTGGCTCGATCCCGGTCGTCCTGGCGGTTCTGCGCCAGCAGGATGAGCGGCGCGGCATAGGCGGCCTGGGTAGAAAACGCCAGGTTCAGCAGGATAAACGGGTACGGATCCCAGCGATAGAGCAGGCCGATGCTGTTGAGCGCGATCCAGGCGATGACGAAGATCGTCTGGCCAGCCAGGAACCGGCCGGTGCCCAGGAATCTCGCGATCGCCTCCGACATACGGCCGAACTCATCAGCGTCGTATCGCGAGCCCATGCGGGGCGCCAACCCGCGCGGAACTGCCAGCTCCGTCCGCTCGGTAAGAAGCCGGGTACCTTGCATGTCAGTCGCCTCGCTTTCGCCAGTTCGCCGGCAGCAGCCGGTCGAGTACGTCGTCTACTGTCACGGCACCGACCAGCCGGCCCGAATCGTCGCAGACCGCGACACCCACGAGGTTGTAGGCGGCAAGCTGTGCCGCGACCTCGCGCTCCGGCAGATCGGTCCGGATAAACCCGCTGCTCTCGATGCACTCACCTACCGGAGCTGACGGCAGCTCGCGCAGCAGCCGCTGGAAGCCGACGGTGCCGAGGTACCGGCCCGTCGGCGTCACGGACGGCGACTCACACACGTAAATCTGCGCCGCGAGCGACACTCCGGTGCCGGGCTGCCGGATGCGGGCCAGCACCTCGGCCACGGGCACCTCAGGCGTCACCACCACCGGCCGTGAGGTCATCAGGCCGCCGGCGGTGGTGGCGTCGTAGCTGAGCAGGCGGCGGAGGTCGGCAGCACGTGCTGATGGCATCTCGGCGAGCAACCGTTCGCGCTCCGCGACCGGCATCGCCGCGAGCAGGTCAGCAGCGTCATCGGGTTCCATCACCTCGATGACGTCGGTCACGCGCTCGGCACCGAGGCCGGCCAGGAACCCGACCTGGTCCGTCTCCGGCATTTCCTGCAGCACGTCGGCGAGTTCCTCGTCCTGCAGCGAGTCGGCGAGCTGGCGCCGCCCGGCTGCCGGCAGCGAGTCGACCACACCCGCCAGGTCGGTTGGGTGCAGGTCTCGCAGCCCGGCGATCTGACTGCTCACGCCCGAGTCGAACAGCTCACGATGCTTGCTCCACGGCACGACGTCAGTCGGCTGGCGCAGCAGACCCCGTCGCTGCCCCATCGCGAGCGCTGATACCTCCCACCCGACACGGTCGGCCGAGCGCACGATGCCAATGTCGAGCACCAGCCCGTCGTCGACCCGCCGGTCGTACAGCTCCGACGCGAGTATCTCGCCTGCCCACCGGTTGAACCGGCCGAGATCCACGCTGCTGCCTTCGAGCGAGATGCCATCGACCGACATCTCAGCAACTCGGGCGAGGCTGACGAAGATCTGACGACGGTGCAGCGTCACGACGAGACCGGTCGCGCGCGGGGGGTCCGTTCCGCTCGCCGACATGAGCACCACGTCCTTGACGCGGCCGATGACCAGCCCCTCGCTGTCGAGCAGCCTCCGGCCAGTCAGCCGAGAGGTGAAGACCGTGTCCGGGGTCATGTGCAGTGTTCCGTTCCTGGGGCGGCGCCGCTCACATCGCTAGCTCTCCGTTTACCACAGTCACGCCCTAGTGCTACCGCAATGTGCGACGAGGCTGCAGGTCACGACCACGCCCGAGGGAAGCAACTCGGGTGGCAACGACGCCGCCGCGGTATTACAGCGTGAGCGGCCTGGGGTGGAACAGCAGCACGCGCATGGAGGGGTCGTCACCGAAATGCGACAGGTGGTCGGGGTAGGGCGGCTCGCAGATCACCACGTCCCGGCGTTCGAAGCCTGCGATATCAGCACCGTAGCGCAGCCCAGCGAGCTTGCTTGCCCACCTCATAGCCGCGATGGCGTCGCCGACCTCGCCGACGCTGACGATCGCCGTTACATCCAGGTCGTGCCGGTAGGCGTGCCAGATCTTCTCGATGACGTGCCGCTGGTCAAGTTCCTCATTCAAGCTCGCTCCTCCTCAGACCGGCGGACGACGACCCCATGCGAGGTTGCAGCTACCCGGATGGATTCCCGGCATGCGTCATCCCGACGGCACGAAACTCTGGCTCTTCCAGTCGCGGCCGACAGTCACCGCGTGCAGGAAAGCCCTGCCTGAAGGCGCGCCTGGTTCATGGGGAGCGGTGATCGCGCGCGTAGGCGTCGAGTCGCCTGAGTTCATCGGCGTAGATGGCCCGCAGCACTCTCGGCGCGAACATCCGCTCCAACAGACCGCCGACGCCGCCTGCGCCATCCCAGGCGGAGGAGATCCGGACGAGCGACGCATCGCCCCGCGGAGCGACCGTGAACGTGGTGACCGCGCTTGAGTTGGTGTCGGATTCGGTGAGGACCCGGCCCGGTTCGGGCTCCGCGACCGTCACCCGGTACTCCCGAGTTCGCCGGCCGGCGCTGAGCTTGTACCGCGCAACCGTGCCAGCCCCGACACCACCGGACTCGACCTCGAAGTCCGAGAACGCCGGAGGCAGGAACCGCGGATGATGCTCGCGCATGTCGGCCAGATAGTGGTAGACCGTGTCCACGGGCGCATCCACCGTGGCCTCAGTTGAAACCACATTTCTTGCCATGCAGGCCTGTCTATCAGACACAGCTGCCGCACAATCGCCCCAGGGCGCCCGCGCTGGCACGAACGCAGCCAGGGCAGCAGCGGCCGGTGCGCGTCAACTCGCTGCGCACCGGCCGCCTACCATCAACCCCTCATGCCTTAGCCCGTCACGGGAAGGGTGGACTTGACAGGCTTAGGTGCCGGAGCGCCCGGCACGTGAGGGGATTTCTTCCCCTTAGGCTTGTGGGTCGGCTTGGGGCTCGGGGCGCTGGCGGGACATCTCACCCAGAACACCTTCTGCTTGGCGAAGCCTTTCTCGCCGGTGAAGTTCCAGAACAGCTTGTAGTGTCCGTTCTGCAACGACTTATTTCCGGTGTGTCCATCGCCGTGGCTGTCCAGCACCAGCGTCCCTGACGCGACCACGCTGCGGTTGCCGGTCGGCGGCCACGACCGGATCTGCCAGGACACAGACTGGCCCGAGTCGAAGTCGAAGGCGTCTAGGTAGAAGGTGCAGACGTGCGGTTCGTTACGGCGATCGGCCACGGCCGTGGTCGAGTTGTGGATCTTGACGTCGCCGTTGTCGCCATTCCTGGTACTGCCTGCTGACGTGCTGGGCTTGCTGTGAGCGGACGCAGCCGATTTCCCGCCTGCCGTGCTGGACTTGCCGTGAGCGGACGCGGCTGCGGCCGGTGCCGCGAATCCCAGGGATAACGCGGTTGCCGCGACCGCCGCGCTCGCGATGATGGCGCGATTCAAGCGCCTCGGAAAGGTGATCATGCAGCTCCTCCTGTGTAACACAGACGCTGTTGCATGACGGGGCAACATAATTCAAAACGCCAGAGACCGGGCAACCGTTACCCCAATAAGGAGGAGGACCGTGGTGCAGGCCGCTCAGCGGGCGTTGCAGCGGCGCCGGGGTGGCGACTGCCTCATGCCTGTTCCGGCGGCTCCGCCGGATCAGGACCATTCGAGCCCTCGGGACCCGGGGCCACCTTGTTGAGCCAGCAAATCGCGCACAGAGCGTGCGGCCGTCCGTGCCGGCCTTGCTCGTGCTCCCACGCGAAGTAGGCCGCCCCTGCGACAAGCACGACGTTGAAGCCTCCGCCGAAGGGAAGCCCTGGAACTCTCGGTATCCGGCGAATCATCGCGGTTCACCTGTCCATCGTGAGGCGGCGCGATCGGGCGATCGCATTGCGGCGAGCCATTCCAGTGTGGCATCACCACGCCACGCCGCAGTCCTCTGCGCGGCAGGCTCAGCGCAGCAGGCTGGCGAAGACGTTGATCGCAGTGGCGAGGATGACGGCACCGAACAGGTAGGACAGCAGCGCGTGATGCAGCGCCAGGCGCCTGATGTCCTTCCTGGAGATGTTCGTGTCGGAGACCTGGAAGGTCATGCCGATCGTGAACGAGAAATACGCGAAGTCCAGATAGGCCGGATCGTCCTCTTCGTTGAAGCCAATACCGCCCTTCGGCTCACCGTAATAGTTGCGGGCATACCGCAGCATGTAGACCGTGTGAACCACGAGCCATGACACGACGACGCTGACAGTCCCGAGGCCGATGAGCAACGCCTTGGTGCCTCCGGTCGTCTGGCCTGCCCTGACGAGCGCGAAGGCGACCGCCACGAGGGCGGCGATACTCGCGGCAACGACAATGATTTCGGCAACGGGATTGCTGGGATCCTCCCGGCCGGCCATGCGGGCAGTGACCTGCGCGTTCATCCGGTACACCGCACCCCACACCATGAGCAAGTAGATCAGGGCTGCTATATCCCAGCCCGTGAGCAGGGCGGGCGCAGGCAGGGTGTAACGCCACACCAGGGCTGCCAGCACGGTGCCGATGATCATGCACCCCGCCACCTGCCCTCCCGCTGGTGGCCGGTGCAGAAAGGCAGCTCGACCTCTGGGCACCCGAGATTCTTACCCGCGCCCGTCGCAAATCGCATCGGCGAGAAGGGCCGGGGCCGACAAGAACGGCGAGTGCCCGCAGTCGATCTCGATCGGACTGACCCCGAGGACGCGCGGTGTTACCCGCCTCGACCAGTCAGGGTTAATCACCGGATCGTGTGAGCCGATCACGGCCGAGCAGGGCACGCCGGGCCACGCCCGCAGCGGAGTGAGCTCCTTACTGATCTTCCAGAACTGGCCGCGAAGCCGCTGCGCCGCCCATTCGGTCACGTCGGGCGAACAGTCAGCGAAGAAATACGCGGCCGCGGCCTCCGGACTCCAGCGGGTCGCTCCGTCGGCGCCCGTATAGGAACCGCCTTCTGGGCCGGAAAGAGTCATGTCGGGCTCTTCTCGCATGACCTCGTCGTGCATGCGGCCGGGGCGCGGCAGCATCGCGCACAGGAAGACCAGCTTGCTCACCGGACGGCGCGTCGCGATGACAGGAATCGTGAGACCGCCAAGAGAATGGCCCACCAGGACGATGTCGTCAGGCGCCGCAGAGAACGCCTCGACCGCCGCGTCGGCGTACTCGGACGCGCCCGCCTCCGGGTCATCGCAGGGCAGGTCGACAGTGAGGACGCGGTGACCTCGGGCCTCGAGGACATCTGTCAGCCGCTCCCAGCACCACGAGCCGTGAAAGGCCCCGTGGACCAGCCCAAACGTTGTCATCCCCGTACTGTAGTCAGGGTTGCGACCACTTCTGCGCAGTCCAGCGAGCGCCAGCAGTGCGGTACGTTGCGGGACCGGCACGGTCCCACTCCGCCTCAGCGGCGAGACTAGAGGTATGCGAGTAGCGCTCGCGGAGGAGCTAGGCGGAATCGACCGCGTGAAGCTGGGTGAATGCCCAGACCCGGCGCCCGCCGCGGGACAGGCACTGGTGAGGGTTCGCGCGGCTGGCGTCGGCCCCTGGGACGTCGGGTTTGTCAGCGTCGGCTTCCCAGGCCTTGGGCTGCCGTTCATCCCCGGTCAGGAAGTTGCTGGCATCGTCGAAGAGATCGGCGACGACGCTGGCGTCCGGCCGGGCGACCGGGTGTACGCAAGCCTGTTCCCGAAGGGCGGCGGGTTCGCCGAACTGGCGCTCGCATCGGCCGATCGCCTGGCCCCTATGCCAGATCGGGCGAGCTTCACCGAGGCTGCCGCGCTGGTGATCGGAGGCGGTACAGCCTACGAGGGCCTGGTTGACCGAGGACGGCTGCAGGCAGGCGAAACCGTCCTTATTACCGCGGCCGCGGGCGGCGTGGGCAGCGCTGCCGTGCAGATCGCGGCGGCTCTTGGCGCCCGCCCCCTCGGAGTGGCCAGCCGCGACCACCACGACTACTTGCTTCGTCTGGGCGCCGGCGAAGTCTTCGACTATCACGCCGCCGACTGGGTCCAGCAGGTGCGTGCCGCCGTCGCCGACGGCGTCGACCTGCTGTTCGATGCAGCCGGCGGCCAGACCCGCGACCAGGCAATCGGCGCGGTCCGCGATGGCGGCCGGGCGATCTTCATAGTCCTGCAAGGTGATGCAGCCCGGCTCGACCGAGGTATCACCGGCGAGTCATTCGGCGCGCACGTCAATCGGCAGCGGCTCGAGCAACTGGCCAGCCTGGTCGGGTCCGGCGGACTGCGCCCCCAGGTCGAGGCGGCGCTGCCGCTCGAGCAGGCGCGCGCAGCGCTGACGCGAGTCGCCGCGGGGCATACCCGAGGCAAGATCGTGCTGCAGATCGGGCAACGCTAGCCAAGGCGGCGCTTCCGCCCGGGGGCCGTCGCGTGGCGGTAAGGGTTAGCCCTCGTTCCAGAAGTCGCGCTCTTCCAGAACAAGGCCGTCCTCGCTGAAGCGCAGCAGCGACACTCCCGCCAGGTTCTCGCTCCCGCCATCAGCGAGCCGCGTTTGTGCGCTCCACGGCACGGCCGCCTGGTCGCCATCAACGATGGGCGTGCCGAACTGACACTGTGCCGACTCTTCCTCCGCGAACACCCGGGCCAGGTAATCAGGGTCCGGATCCCGGAACGGATGCTGCCTCCAGACGGCGCCGTCGGCATAAAGAGCCGTAATCGCAACGGCGTTATGCTCCTGCCATCCTCGCTCCCACACATCCGCCCACCGCTGCGCTGCTTCACGAGTCTCCATACGGCAACAGTAGGCCTCGCCACTGACACCGGAGCGGGGCTGTCCATCGCGGCGGCTGTCGATCGCCCGGTTGCGCGTGAGGCAGAATCCAGCTTCCATTCCCGAGCCCGGGCTGGCGTCCGTCTGCCGGTTCCGTGGCCTACCGGGATGGGTCCGAGGGCGCATAGCCAGCCGCGCTGGCGAGTTTCGCGCGGATCTGTTCGGCGTCTGGGTGCTGCAGGTCGTCGAAGATGACGAGCGCCTGCTGCCAGGCATCGCAGGCCTCGGCTAGCTCGCCTGCGTCATGGCGTGTGTCGCCGAGGTGGGTGAGAGTGGTCGCCTCGCTGACTCGGATGCCGAATTCCCGGAGGATGTCGAGCGCACGTCCATAACACACAGCGGCCTCGGCGTGGTTGCCCAGTTGCTGTTCCGCATAACCGAGACTGTCCCAGATGTGCCCCTCGTTGAGGCGGTAATCGAGCTCGCCGCTGAGGGTGAGCCCCCGCCGGCAATACGCGCGGGCACGCTCGTAGTCGCCCAGGAGCGCGTGATACCAGCCAACGCCGCCGAGCGCGCTGGCCTCTCCCGCCTTGTCGCCAATGGCCTGGTACAGCACGAGCGCTCGTTCGTTATACCTGAGCGCGTCGGCGTAGCGGCCCTGGCGGTCCGCGAGCATGGCCAGGCTCTGATTGATAATGGCCTCGCCCCGACGGTCCCCGAGTTGCTGGTACAGCGTGATGCTGCTGGCATAGTGGACGACAGCCTGCTCATCGTCTCGCAGGTCAGTGTAGGCGGCTGCGAGGAGGCGAGCGGAGACGGCCTGCCCGGCCTTATCACCGAGACGCGTCGCGGCGGCCAGCGCCGTCCGCATGACAGCGGCCCGTTCCTGGTAGTGCCCGCGGTTACGAAGGTAGGGCACCATGGCCCAGGAGAGCTGCCAGGCGTGGCTGTCGAACCCGGCGCTCTCGGCGACGGTGACGACGGCCAGCAGCACGTGATGCTCGGCTTCGAACCAGGCCAATGCCTTCCGGTGATCGGCGAGCGGCTCCGGAGCCGTGCCATGGCTGGGTGGGGCAAGCGCAAGAGGACCGCGGGACGGGTCCAGCGTCGTGGAGGCGGGACCGCCGGTGTGCAGGTAGTGGTCGAGGACCCGACCGGTGGCCGCGTTCCGCTCAGCTTCACTGTCGTGCTGGCGGCCTTCGGCGAGGGCGTAGGCGCGCAGCAGGTCGTGGAAGGCATAACGGCCGGGGACGTGCTCGGCGACTAGGAAGCAGCGACTCAGCTCCCGCAGCAGGCGGCGGGCCTCGGGCTGGTCGCAGGCGGTCAGACTGGCGGCCGCGGGGACAGATATGTCGGGGCCGGGGTGCAGGCCCAGCATCCTGAACATATGCGCAGCGTCGGTACTGAGCTGCCGGTACGACCAGGAAAACACGGCCCCGACGCTGGTCGCCGGGTCGCCGGTCTCCAGCATGTCGAGCCGACTGGAAGAAGCGGCGAGCTCGGCCGCGAGGGCGGCCAGCGGTAAGCCGGGCCTCGCGGCGCCACGGGCCGCAACGACCCCCAGTGCCAGCGGCAGACACGCGCACAGACTGGCGATCCGGTCGACAGCGGCGGACTCGGCAGCGGCCCGCTCGGCGCCGATCCGGGCGGTCAGTAAATGAACCGCCTCGGCGTGCGAGAGGACGTCCAAGGTGACCAGCCGCGCCCCGTCGGCGACCGCAAGCCCACTCAACTGGCTACGGCTGGTGACGAGCACGAGGCTGCCCGGGCTCGCCGGCAGCAGCGGGCGGACCTGCTGCTCATCCCTGGCGTTGTCCAGGACGATCAGCATCCGCTTGTCGGCCAGCAGGCTGCGGTAGAGACCGGCCTGGGCCTCGAGGTCGCGCGGGATGCGCTCGGGCTGTACGCCTAGCGCGTCCAGGAACCCGCGGATTGCCTGACTGGGGCAAGCCGGAGTGCCCGAAGGGTCAAAGCCACGCAGATTCACATGCAGTTGCCCGGCCGGAAACCTGTCCGCGACCTGGTGCGCCCAGTGCAGCGCCAGCGCGGTTTTGCCCACCCCTGCAGTCCCGCCGATCGCCGAGATCACGACCGTGCCCGGCGCGCCGGTCCCCGACCGGTCCAGCATCCGGGTCAGCGCCTGCAGTTCGGCGGCCCGGCCGGTGAAGTCGGCCACCGCCGCAGGCAGCTGCCGCGGAACCGCGGCGACCGTTCCTCGCGGGCTGGCCGGGGTGTCGCCGGCGGCCAGCAGCTCCTCGACCCGATCGGCCGACACCCCTAACGCCGTGGCCAGCTTGGGCCGCAGCCATGGCAGCGGCCGGGTCTCGCCACGTTCCCAGCGGGCCACCGTGCTGCGCTCAACGCCCAGCTGTTCCGCTAGCTGTTCCTGGGTCAGACCCACCGCCTTGCGGCGCTGGGCCAAACGTCCGCGCTTCGCTCCGCGGGTCCCTACGGCGCTTCTCGACATAACCAGCATCCCGCAGCCGAAATGGCCATTGCTTTTTCAGCATACGCCTGGCAACCGCAGCCGCACTCAGGTGAACTTTCGGAATAGGAAAAGGAAATGGCCTGCATTTTTGCCTGGTGCATGAGGCGCCCGAGCGTCACCAAAAGTTCGTCCAAGCAGGTCAGTTGCCTGCCTGCGCCATTGATGCGCCATTACTGCTCTGGTGAAACCGGTCAGGCACAGGTTGGATCAAAGCCATGGCCACCCGCGGGCTCTGCCGTGATCCGCGGCAGGAAGCCACCCTGACATCCGCAGAGCCAGTTCCGGTGCTGCCTCCTGGCCTGTACGGATCGGACCGCATCGTGTCTGGTGCCCGCTTCCTGGGTGATATCGATCCCGGCTGGTGGCGGGAAGGGGCAATGCTGCCGGCCAGCCTCGTGGCGCTGGACATGGCGGATCCCCGCCGGTGCCTGCTTGCCTGGTGGGCCGCCCGGCGCCTGCCCGCGCCGACGCCGGGCGGTACACGCCTGGTCTCCCCATATGACCGCGCGGTGCGCGCACTGTCCCTGTCGGCCCGGCAGGCGCAGGCGCTGGGATTCACCGGCGTCGACGCGGACCTGCTCAGCCCCGGCTGGCGGCATCTGATCACCGATCTGCGGGCGGCTTCCGACCGCGTGTCGCCGCCGATGCGGCGCAGTGGCCTGACGACGGCATTCGCACCAATGGCGACGTGCGCCTGGACGGCTCATGAACAAGGGGATTCATGGAAATCGGCACGACGGTATTCGTGGACTGTCCGGCCTACCTGGATGCGCGCGGCCTGGCGCGGTGCGGGCTTCCCGCCGAAATCCGGGATCCTTACCTGATCCAGTCGACCGCCGGTCCCCTGGAAGGCGCACGAATACGGTGTTCACGCGGACATGACTTCAACGGACTCATTGAGTCCCTTGCCAGGGACGGGACCACGGGCGCCTACTGAGACTGATGGCCTTGATCGGCGTGGAACCAGGCGAAGGTGATCCGCGCCAGCGGGAAGGCGAGGAACCACAGCGCTTCGGCGACGTAGGGAGCGAATACGGCAACAGGGAGCGTGAGGGCGAAATACACCGGGGCTGACAGGCCGCGGGCTCGTATGGCCCTGACTTGTGCGGCTCTGGCGTGCGGCTTCAGCAGTCTCCCGCGGCCGGATGCGTACCACCAGCAGGCCGCGGAGGCCGTTGCCACAAGTCCGACCGAGATCGCATACAGAGCCGCTGCCGCGGGGGACCCGACATGCTCTCCCAGAACGGCCGTAGGAAATGGCAGGAATGCCACGAACATGAGCAGCATCAGGTTGAGCCATATGAGCGGCGGGTCGTACCTGCCGATGAGCCGGTATGCCTGGTGATGTGTCACCCAGAACCTGGCGATGACCAGGAAGCTCAGCAGGTAGGCGAGGTAACGCGGCCACAGTCCTAGCAGGGCCCGTGCCAGCCGCGGTTCGCGAGCAGTGGCAGGCAGCGCGATCTCAATGATCAGGAGCGTGATGGCAATGGCGAACACGCCATCCGACAGCGCCAGGATCCTGCCCATGCCCTCTGCCGCGGCCTCGTCGTCCTCGTACCGCGGCACCCGCCACACGCGATCGTGCAGCTTCCTCACTCGATCACCCCGGCGAGTCCTCCAGCACGCGGACCCGGTCGTCATCTAAGCAGGACACGGCGCGAGGCCGGCATCCTGTTGATCAGTGCCCTGCCAGGGCCGCCTCGATGTCGGCCCTCCGATGGGTTTCTGCGGCGAGCAACTTCACCACGAGCGCGAAACTCACGTCGTCGTGTCCTCGCACCCCATCCAGGAAGGCCTGATAGGCAGCGATGATGACATTCAGCCGCTCTAGCGCGTAACTCGTGATCGCCCGCGGGTCCGAGCAATCAGGGATGGTGAATTCATGATCGCCGGGGGCGCGCTCGAGGAGCCGCCTCGGATCACCGGTGATAGCGCCGCCGAGGTCGCCGATCCGGTCTGCGAGTCGGCGCGCCGCTGCGCGCGCCTGGTCAGCGACTTCGGGCAGCTCGTCGCTCAGCAGGTAGATCGCCCAGCCCTGCAGCCTGTTGCCGACGGCGTCCGCCCACAGGGCCGCAACGATGTTGTGGCAGTAGAAGCCGTCGAGAGCGTCGATCACATCCTGGACATCCCGCTTGGGGTCGGTCATGGCTGGTCTACCTTTCCGATAGCTGGGCCGCTCGGCGGATACTGAGCAAGATTGCTGATCTGCCGCTGACGCTGTTATCCGGCTGCCAGACGCCGAAGGGCATCGGCCAGGCTCGGACGCCCGTCTGCTGCGCGGATGTTCCACGTGATGAACTTGGTCGGACCCATCAGTGGGCGCAGCGAGGACATCAGCCCGGCGTGTGGCGGCGTGCGCATGAATGCGCGAAGAGTCGTCTCGTCCTGCCAGACCGACAGCGTCCAGTAGTCGCGGGCCAGTGGCTTGGCTCGCAGTGTGTAGCCGACCAGGCCGTCTGCTCCGGCGAGCTGCTTCCGGATAGCCGACACCGCCTGGAAGAAGCGCGCGGTGCCGGTGATCCGTCTGAGTGGCAGGTGGGATGCCATCACCAGGTACTCCGTTCCTGGCTGCATCTCGGCGCGAGTGGTCCACGGCAAGTCCATGGTGTTCTCCTGAATCCTCGGATTGCTGGTGCCGGCTGGCCGGGTTATCTGACGGTCAGGCGGGCGATGGCTGGCACGAACCGCCGGGGCATGAATCGGGGGCCGATAACGGTGACCTGGTTCATCCGTCCGGACACGACTGTGGGCGAGGTCTTGCTGATGGCGGCGAGTGCCGTGCGGACCACCTGCTGCGGCGTCTGCCGGCCGCGCGTCATGAACGGCTGCTCGGAGGCTGCGGCGAAGAATCCTGTCTCGGTGGCGCCGGGGCACAGCGCCAGGACCCGCACGCCGGAACCCCTGGTCTCCTGCCACAGGGCCTCGGTGAATGACAGGACAAAGGCTTTCGTCGCCGCGTAGACCGCCATGGTCGGCACAGGCTGAAACGCAGCGGTGGAAGCGACGTTGATCACCAGCCCGCGCCGGGCCTGCAGCATCGGCGGCAGGAACCGGGCAGTGAGGTCGGCCACTGATCCGGCGTTGAGCTGGACCTGACTGGCGACCCCCGCCACATCCTGGTCGGCGAAATTCCCGTGGAAAGCCGAGCCGGCATTGTTGATCAGGACGTCGATTGGGCGACCAGCCGCCTCCACGGTACGCGCAACCTCAGCTGCCGAGCCGGGCTCGGACAGATCCGCGCCGATCACGTCGATGCTCAGGCCGGGGTGACGCTCCAGCAACTTCATGCGCAGTTGCTCAAGCTTGCCCGCCCGCCGCGCCACGAGCACGAGCCCCGTGCCGCGAGAAGCGAACTGGACGGCGAATTCCTCGCCGATCCCGCCGCTGGCTCCGGTGATCAGCGCAGTCGTGGGACTGCTCATGCCCGCCTCCTCGCTGCCGACGCAGCTGGCATAACAGTGTTATGGTCTAGGCATAACAGTGTTATGGCATGATGTCAAGGTGAGCTCGCGACAACCCGCTCCCCTGGCCGACCCGCGCGGCCGCCTGCTGGACGCAGCGCTCCGGCTCCTGGCCGGAGGCGGCCCGGAAGCCCTGCAGGCACGCCGACTGGCGGCCGAGGTGGGCGCGTCGACGATGGCGGTCTACACGTATTTCGGCGGAATGGGCCAGCTGATCACCGAGGTCGTGCGGGAGGGCTTCATCCGGTTTGGCCAGCGCCTGGCGGAGGCTCCGCGCAGCGACGATGCAGTCGCGGACTTGCTGGCGCTCGGGATGGCCTACCGCGCCTACGCCCTGCAGAACCCGCAGCTGTACCGGCTGATGTTCGGCGCAAACGCGCCCGGCGGCCGCCGGGCCGGGAACGACCCTTCCGTGGCGGCAGCCGCCGAGGCTCTGCCCGAAGCGCAGGCGGCGTTTGCGCAGGTGGCCGACCTCGTGACGCGCGTGATGGAGGCGGGCGGCCGACCCGGTCAGGAGAGACCAGGCGCGGCGGCGTTCCAGATCTGGAGCGCGGTCCACGGCTATGTGCTGCTGGAGGTTGCCGGCTTCTTCCACGGCTACGGCGACAGCGAAGAGCGACTGCTGCTCCCCCTGCTGGCCAAGCTCGCCGCTGGCGTGGGCGCCGACCCCGTGCATGCGGCCAGCTGCGCCCGTCAGATAGCCGCCAGCCGAACGCCGTTACCGCGGGCGGGCCGATCCTTGTTCGCCGACGGCCACCGTTCGTCCGCCTAGCCTGCCAGCTGCGGTCGGCCGCTCTGACCTACGACCTGGCGGTGTCACCCAGCGAAGGTGATGCCGACGACGTGGAAGTGCGCGCACCATGGGCTCCTCGACGCCGGGGGCTGCAGGCGTCAGCCGCCGTCTTGCCTGGGGGGAATCAGGATGTCTGACGTCAAAATGGAATACGAAACAACAATCAGCCGCACCGAGGCTGCGGCCTGGCTGTCGCAGCTGGCCCGCGCGTTCACCAGTGGCAACGACGCGGAGATCCCCTTCGGGCCGGGCACGGTCAGGCTGCACGTGCCGGGGAGCGTGCGCGCCGAGGTCGAGGTCGAAGTCGAGGATGAGAAGGTGGAGGTCGAGATCGAGTTCAGCTGGCCGCTGCCGGAGCGCGCTGCCGGCCCGGTGGCTGTTCCCCGGGGCGCGAAGGCTGCGAAGGCTGCTAGCAGCCACCGCGAGCTGGCCAATGGCGCAGGCCCGCGAGCGCACGCCGGACGCGCCAAGCGCAGATAGGCACGTGCGCGACTGGCTAGTCGCCCTTGACGTTGATGATCTGCCGGAGTTCGTGGTCGACCGACACGAGGTCCCTCGCGTCCTCCATCACCGTGTCGATGGGCTTGTAGGCAGCGGGGATCTCGTCCAGGAACGCACTGGTCCTGCGCCATTCGATGCCCTGCATGGCGGCCTCAAGCTCGGCCATGCTGAAGGTCTTGCGCGCGGCTGTCCGGCTGTACTCGCGCCCGGCCCCATGCGGCGAGCTGCAGAGTGCCAGCTTGTTCCCCTTGCCGGTCACGACGTACGAGCGAGTGCCCATCGAGCCGGGGATCAGGCCCCGAATGCCCTCGTGGGCGTCAATCGCACCCTTGCGGGACAGCCACACCTGACGGCCGAAGTGCTCCTCTCGCTCGGTGTAGTTGTGATGACAATTAATCACTTCGTGAGAGACAACGGGCGTGCGCATGAAGTCGGTCAGGCAGTCCAGCACGCGGCTCATCATCTCCTCGCGGTTGAGCAGCGCGAACTTCTGCGCCCAGCGCAGGTCGCGGATGTACTGCTCGAACTCCGGGGTGTCCTCACCCAGGTAGGCAAGGTCCGGATCGGGCAGCTGAACGTTCCGCTTCTTGGTGACCGCCTTGGCGGTCCTGATGTGCTGATTGGCCAGCTTGTTCCCGATGCCGCGCGACCCCGAGTGCAGGAACGCCCAGACCCGGTCGGCCTCGTCCACGCTGATCTCGATGAAGTGGTTGCCTGAGCCCAGCGTGCCCAGCTCGAGGAACCAGGCTGCCTTGATCTGGCGGGCTGACTCGATGCCGTCGGTGGCTTCCAGGTCTTCGATCCGCTGCCGTGTGTAAGCGGCGTGGACCTGCTTGTTGTAGTTGCCCGCCGACAGCGGGATCACCTTCTCGATCGCCTCCCGAAGCCCGCTCAGCGGGCCGCGTAGCTCGCTCGCGGTCCACTGCGTCCGCACGGCGATCATGCCGCAGCCAATGTCCACCCCGACCGCGGCGGGGATAATCGCGCCCTCGGTAGGGATGACCGACCCGACGGTCGCGCCCTTGCCCAGATGCGCGTCCGGCATCAGCGCCAGGTGCGGAAAAATGAAGGGCATCGACGCCGTCTTCAGCGCCTGATTCCTGGTCAGCTCATCCAGGATCGATGCCCAGCTCAACAGGTTCTCCGCGAGCCGATCCACCAGCCCTCCCTCGTATCGTCGTACTTCACCACATGCGAATCCCGCCAGGCCAGCGGATTTACCAGCATGACTCAGCGCTCCGCGGCCTAGCCTGCGCAGCGCAGATCGCTACGATCATGACTTGATGCCCGAGTCCATCCGCGGTGGCGAGCTGGCAGCCCTGGCGCGAGCAGGAGGGCTGCGGCTGATCGAGCCGTGGTTCGCCCCGCTCGCATTGATGAACGGCGCCGCGCTGGGCCTGACTCCGATCCTGCTGCCGCTGGCCGCCAGTCGTAACGGCCTCGGGCACGTCGGCCTGGTGATGGGCGCGTTCAATCTCGGAGCGTTCGCCGCCCCGGCTGTCGGCACCGTCGCCGATCGTTTCGGCGCGCACCGCGCCCTGGCGGTCGCCTGCGCCGGCGCGATGGCGGTGTCCCTGTGGCTGTTCCCGGTAGCCGGGCCGGCGTGGCAGCTTGCGTTGTCGCTGGCCGATGGGGCGAGCTTCGCGGGCGCCGTCACAGTTGCCAACCTGCTGATCGTCGAGCGCCGCCCGCGCGCCGAATGGGATAGGCGGCTCGGCATGCTCGAGGCTGGGCTCAGCGTCGGTCAGGGCGCCGCACTGTTCCTGTCGGCATGGCTGGCCACGCTGAGCGCGCGAGACGGCCTGTTCCTCGCCGCCATCGTCCCGGCCGCGGCGATCCCGCTTGCTGCAGTTCTCATTCCGCGGATGGCCGGCGGCGAGGTTGCGGAAGGACAGCCGGAGGACCTAGCGGGGGGCCATCCGTGGCGCGCGCCTGTTGCCGGCGCCGGGCATCACCAGCTCGCGTTTGCCGGCCTGGTCGGTGAGTGGGGCCCGGCCAGCCCGTCCCGGGTTCATCACCTGGCGCGCCGTCGGCCATTCACGGGAGTGGCAGCGCTGCGCGGTCCCTTGGGCTGGATGCTCGCGGCCTGGATTCCGGCGTATGCGGGCACTGCGGTGATCTTCGCGCTCTACCCTGTCCTGTTCCAGCACGCGTTCGGCGTCCCGGCCAGCAGCTCGTCCCTGGCCTTCGCGGTCATCGTGCTGGTGAGCCTGCCTCTGTTCCCGGTGGCTGCGGCGGTCAGCCAGCGGCGCGGGCCCGCCGTGGCGATGGCTGGCGCACTCGCCGCGCGGGTGGTGCTCCTCGCAGCGCTGGCGGTCCTCGCCTCGGCCGGCCGGGTGCCGGTCGTGCTGCCGCTCGCCGCATTCGCCGGCATCATGTTCGCCTGGTCGTTTCTGAGCGTCGCGTCGCCCGGGCTGACCGGCCAGCTGCTACCGGGCGCGGAGGGCGATGCGCAGGGCCTGCTCAACGCCAGCAGCGGCATCGCCGGACTGCTGGGCTCGGTGCTCGGCGGCGTCGTGGCCGGCCACCTCGGCTACGCCGCGGCGCTAGCGCTCGGGGCGGGCGCGACTGCTCTCGGCCTGATCATCTTCGCCGCCACCACGCTGCGCCACCGACCGGAGCGGGCTCACCCGCTCGCAGTGTCAGCCGGGGGCGCAGGAGGCTCTGGCCCCTAGGTCGACAGGCGCGCCCCCGGGGCCAGTTCCTATCCGCGGCCGGCCGCCTCGATCAGCTCCAGGATGCGAGCCGGTGGGAGGTGCTGCTCGTAGATCCGGACGCCGAACGGCGCGAGAGCGTCCTCGATCGCGCTGACCATGGTCGGCGGCGCGACGATCATGCCGCCCTCGCCCACGCCGCGGAAATTGACGTCCGCGTCGAGCGGAACCGTTTCCAGATGCTCGATCTCGATCCTGGGAATGTCGCAGGCGGTCGGCAGCAGGTAGTCCATGAACGTGGCCGACTGGTAGTTGCCGTCCTCGTCGTATGCGGACCGCTCGAGCAGCACAGCCCCGATGCCCTGCGCGACACCTCCGCGGATCTGACCCTCGACGACCGCGGGATTGATGAGGGCGCCGCAGTCCTCGACCGCGACATACCGTTCGACGTTCACGAGTCCGGTCTCGACATCGACTTCGATGATGGCGCAGTGGGTGCCGCCCGACCAGCCGCCCTCGCCGCCGTCGAACGTGGCCTCGACCGCCAGATTCGTGTCCACGTCCGCAGCGAACTGACCCGTCGCCGCCTGCCGCGCGACCTCTTCGACCGTGATCGCGCTCGCGGGATCGCCGCGCACCAGCACCTTGCCATCGGTGATCTCGAGGTCCCTGGCGCTCGCTTCCATGAGGTGCGATGCGAAATCGAGCACCTTGACCTTCAGTTGCCGGGCGCCGTGCAGCGCCACGCCTCCGGTCATCGTGGCCGACCGGCTGCCGCCCGTCAGCCCGAACGGGACGACGTCGCTGTCGCCGACGACGACGCGGACCTGCTCGAACGGCACGCCGAACTCATCGGCGGCGATCTGAGCGAGGGTTGTCTGATGGCTCTGGCCGTGCGGCATCTGGCCCGTGAAGAGCGTCACGATGCCGTCATTCTCGAGCCGAAGCCGCATGGACTCCAGCGCCATCGGGCCCTGCGGCTCGTCGGACGAGCGCGGGCCGGGAGCAGCCTCGATGAAGGTCGCCAGCCCGATACCCAGATACCGGCCACGGGCTCGCAGGTCAGCCTGGCGGCGCCGGAAGGCCGGGAAATCCACCAGCTCGGCGACGCGCTCCAGCGACTCTGTCGTGGTGACGCCGACCAGCGGGCGTCCGGTGATCATGGTGGCCGGCGGGTCGGTGCGCGGGGCCGCGTTGCGCAGCCGGATGGCAACCGGATCGAGGCCGAGGTCGGAGGCCAGGAGGTCAAGGACGCGTTCCCTGACGAACGTCTCGGACGCCCACGGGCCGCGATAGGCGACATAGGAGGCCTTGTTGGTCGCGACCGCCATGGACTCGAAGCCAAGAGCGCCCAGCTTGTACGGACCAGGAAGCATCGCCTCCATGATGGAAGGAACCATGGTGCCCATGACCGGGTAGGCGCCAGTGTCAACCACCACCTTGACGTCCAGTCCGAGGAGGTCGCCGTCGTCACTGACGGCAGCCCGGACGTCAAAGCTCTCCTCGCGCGCCTGCCCGGATGCGGTGAGATTCTCCCCGCGGTCCTCGACCCACTTGACGGGCCGGCCAAGAGCGCGCGATGCGGCCGCAACGGCGAGCTCCTCACGGGAGGCGCCGATCTTCAGGCCGAACGAGCCGCCGATATCACCGGCAAGGACGCGCACCTTGTCCGGCTCGATACCGAGACGCATGGCGACACCGAGCCTGGTGACATGCACGCTCTGCGTCGCTGCGTAGACGGTCAGGACTCCCGAGCCGGCATCATGACTCGCGACGCAAGCGCGGCCCTCCATCGGCACGTTCTGGTGGCGGTGCACATCGATGCGGAACTCGCTGACCCGATCAGCCGCCGCGAACGTCCCGGCCACGTCGCCGAACTCATTGCGCTTGTGCGGGCCGACGATGTTGTCGCCCAGATTGGCGAAGAGCGGCGTGCTGCCGGCGTCGAGGGCGACGGCCGCGCTCGCGACCGGAGGCAGATCTTCATAGCTGACCTCGACCAGATCACACCCGTCCTCAGCGAGGTAACGGCTGTCTGCGATGACGACCGCCACCGGGTCACCGACGAATCGCACCTTGTCGGTCGCCAGCAGGCTGTACTCAGGCATGGGGCCGCCGCCACCCATCATCGCCAGCAGCGGATCGGGCCCTGGAATCGTGATCGCTGCCAGGTCCGCCCCGGTGAGCACAGCGACGACCCCGGGCAGCGCCTGCGCGGCCGTGACATCCACCGCGGCCACCCTGGCATGCGGCAGCGGCGAGCGTACGAAGGCTGCGTGCAGCATCCCCGGCAGCTTGATGTCGTCGACGTAACGACCCCCGCCGGTGAGGATGCGCGGGTCCTCCGAGCGCTTGATGCTGGCGCCCGTGTACCGCTCGGCCGCGATCTGAGCCATGGCAAACTCCCTCGGTCAGCCTTGACGGCCGCGCTCGGCAGCCAGCAGGACGCCGTCGATGATGCTCTGATAACCGGTGCAGCGGCAGATATTGCCCGATAGCGCCTCGCGGATCTGCTGCTCGTCAGCATCCGGGTGGGCGCTGAGGAACGCGGTGGCCTGCATGACGAACCCGGGTGTGCAGAATCCGCACTGGAAGCTGTGCGAGTCCCACATCGCCTGCTGCAGCGCGCCCAGGGTGCCGTCAGGCGCCAGCCCCTCGATGGTGGTCACCTCGCTACCAGCGGCCTGGACTGCCAGCATCAGGCACGAGCGCGTCGCCCTGCCGTCGACGATGACGGTGCAGGCGCCGCAGACCCCGTGCTCGCAGCCGACATGGGTGCCGGTGAGATCGAGGTCCTCTCGCAGGAAGTCCGCCAGCGTCTTGCGCGCCTCCACCGAGCCGGTGCGCGCGGCACCGTTCACGCTCACGGTGATGTCCGGCATCGGTCACTGCCTCTCGTCGGCGTTGTCTGCGGCTGCCTGCAGGCCCCGCCGGACCAGCGCGGCCGCAACCTTCTTGCGATAATCCGGCGACCCATGCAGGTCAGCCGGCGGATCGAGGTCGGCCGTGGCCCGCGTGGCCGCGGCCGCGAACAGATCCGCTGACGGCGCCTGGCCGACCAGGAGCTGCTCCGCATCGGCGGCGCGGACTGGCACGTCCGATACGCCGGCGAACGCCAGCCGGGCGTCAGTGATGCTGCCGCCGGCCACCGTCAGTGACACCGCCAGGCCGACGATGGCGAAGTCACCGTGGCGCCGGGCCACCTCCTGGAAACAGACGCCCGTGCCTCGTGCTGCCGCCGGGAAGCGGACCTCGACGAGGATCTCGTCGGCACTGCGCGCCGTGGTCAGGTAGCCCTCAAACCACTCCCCCGCCGGAATGACGCGATCCCCGGACTGGCTGCGCACCACGAACTCGGCATCGAGTGCGAGGGCGACGGCCGGCAGCTCGGCCGCGGGGTCAGCGTGCGCCAGGCTGCCCCCGATCGTGCCGCGGCTGCGAATCGCCTCATGCCCGATGAACGGCAGAGCCGCCGCCAGCAGCGGCACGGCGTCGGCGACGGCGTCGGATTCCTCAGCGGCATAATCGCGGGTCATCGCGCCGATGGCCACCCGGCCGTCCGTCACCGATACGCCGGACAGCTCGTCCAGGCCGTTGATGTCGATGACCATCGCAGGGCGGGCGAGCCGGAGAGCCAGCAACGGGATCAGGCTCTGCCCCCCGGCAAGAACGCTGGCCTCGTCCTGGTGCTTGGTCAGCAGCTCGACAGCTTCCGCGACGGTCGCAGGCGCCTCGTACTCGAAGTAAGGCAGCTTCATCGGCACCGGCCCTTCGATCGGTGAGCAACTACTCGGCGACCGCCATAACAGACATCGCAGCACAGACGCTACTCGTTGGAGATGGTGATCTCCTTGTCGGTCAGGAACTCGAGCAAGGCGGGCCTGCCCTCCTCCGTGGCGGCGATCCCGCGCTTGATGGCCGGGACGATCTCGTCAGGGCTGGCGATCCGCTCGCCATAGCAGCCGAGAGATTCCGCCATGTCCGCGTAGTTGCCGGTGATGTCCGTCGCGCCATACTTCGCCTGCGAGACCGGCATGACGGGGATCTCGATGGCCATCGAGGAGTTGTTCAACAGGATCGACAGGATGGCGATCCGTTCGCGCGCCGCTGTCTCCAGGTCCATCCCGGTGAACCCGATGGCCGCGTCTCCCCAGACGTTGATACACAGGTGCTCAGGCATTGCCAGCTTGGCTCCCATCGCCAGGCCGAGCCCGTAGCCGAGCTGGGTCGTCTTTCCCCAGCCGATGTAGCTGAGCGGTGCCGTCGCCTCCCAGAATGGCGTCATCTGATCGCGCGGACTCCCGGCGTCGTGCGTGATGATCGTCCGGTCCTTATCCACCGTTCGGTTCAGCTCGGCGATCACCCGATACGGGCCGATCGGCGCGGCGTCGCTGGTCAGCTTCGGCGCCCACTCGGCCAGCCATGCGTCGCGCAATTCCGCGATCCGCCGCGGGACATCCCGCCGGGCGTCGGCCGCCGACCGGTCGAGCCCGGCCATTGCCTCGCCCAGGGCGGCCAGCGTCAGCTTCGCGTCGCCGACCAGCGCATGCTGGACGGCGACGTCCTTGTTGACGTCCTTCGGATCGAGTGTGGCGTGAATGATGGTCTTGCCCATCGGCATGCCGACGCCGAACCCTGTGAGGGCAAAGCTGCAGCCGACGCCGAGGATCACATCCGCATCCGCCAGGAACCGCTTGACAGGCCGCGGATTGGCCCGGCCGCCGCTGCCGAGCGACAGGGGATGGTTCTCCGGAAACGCGCTCTTGCCCTCGATGGACGTGGTCACCGGGATATTCCAGGTCTCGGCCAGCGCCCGGAGCTCGGGCCACGCCTGAGCCCAGTGCACTCCCTGGCCGGCATAGATGACCGGGCGCGAGGCGCTGGCCAGTACCCGCGCGGCAGTGACCACGTCAGCGGGGTCAGGGGCGCTCTTGGCGGTGAAACTCGGTGTGTGCGACCAGCCGTCAGGGACTTCCTCATTCCACAGATCGGCCGGGACCTCGATGAGAACCGGACCGGGACGACCGTTCCGCAGCTGGGAAAAGGCCCGTCGCAGGAGGCCGGGGACCGCTCCGGCCGTCGTGACCGGCTCGGCCCACTTAGTGACGTTCCGCATGTTGAGCGCGGAGCTGAAGTTCGGGTAGTAGGTGGCGAGGTGCCGCGGGTAGCCGCCGGGAACGACAAGGATCGGCACCGACTCGGAGAAGGCCTGGGCCACGCCGCCGAAGGCGTTCTCCGCGCCGGGGCCGTGCTGCATGCAGAACACCCCGATCTTTTCGCCGGAGGTCAGCCGGGAGTAGGCGTCCGCCATGTGCAGGCCGGTTCGCTCCTGGCGCACGATGATCGTCCGGATGTCCTCGGCGGCAGCGGCCTCGATCAGCGGGTTCACCGGGTAGGCGAAGAGGATGTCGACACCCTCGGCCTTCATCGCACTGGCTATCGCGGCAGCGACGTTCATCGGTTAGGTCCCCTATTCGTCGGGTAAGGCTGCCACCGTTCCAGGCTGGCGCGCGGCAGTACGGACGGGTTGACGCAGCTCAGGGGCCAGCGGCCGCGGAGCACCATGGCTACCTCGCGGCCGACCCGGCGCCTTGTCTCTGGACGCATCCGGGTGGTCGCCGAGGCGACGTGCGGGGTCACGACCACGTTCGGCATCGTCAGCAGCGGATTGTCGGGCTCGGGCGGCTCCTGCTCGAGCACATCAAGGCCGGCGCCAGCGATGGTCCCCTCGTCCAGCGCCTTGATGAGAGCCTGCTCATCGATGATTGATCCGCGTGCTGTGTTGAGGAGGATGGCGCTCGGCTTCATCCGGCTCAGCGCCGCCGCGTCAATAGCGTGCTCGGTATCAGCGTTGTGCGGGGTGTGGATGGACACGAAGTCGCTGCGCTCGAGCAGCTCGTAAAAGCCCACCGGCTCGACTCCGGCGCCAGTGATCTCCAGCTCGCTGACGTAGGGATCGTGGGCGATGAGGTGCAGGCCGAACGCCTTCGCGCGCCTCGCGGTGCACCGGGCAACGTTCCCGAAGCCGTACATCCCCAATGTCTGACCGAGCAGGCGGGGACGACTGGACAGCAGCTGCCTGCCATCCCACCATCGGCCCTCAGCGGCAATGCGGGCCATGACCGATGTCATTCTCGCCGTGTCGAGCAGCAGCATCATGGCGTGATCGGCGACCTCCTCGATGAACACGTCAGGGACGTTGGTCACGACGATGCCAGCCGCAGTGGCGGCGTCAACGTCGACCATGTCGACCCCGACGCTGCCGACGCCGATCACCACGCACCGCTGCAGCGCCTGAATGATCTCCGCGTCGATGCGCATCCCCCACGAGGTCATGATGGCGTCCGCATCACGGACGCCCTCGATGAACTCGGCGCGGGTGTTGGCCTCGATCTCGACGATGTCCGCGATCGGCCCGAGCGCCTCCTGTTCGTAGGACCAGTCGTGCTCGCTGGTCTGGTCCCGCGCCTGTTTCGGCACCCGTATGGCGACCATCCTCTTCGCCATGCCCTGCCTTTCTGTCCGTTCCCGATCATCCCCTGCGTACTAGTTTCCGCGAAAGAGGAGGGAACGGGGTGGTCTCGGGCGAGTGTGCCGAGAACCGGCGCGGGAGTAGCCGGCCGCACGAGATCCGCCGGCAGGTTAATCTCCCACTACCGTCGCGCCGCAGAAACGGGCCTGGCCGGGGCCAGCGAGGGCGGCGGGCGCCACGAGAGGACGGCTGTCATGTCGGCAACGGGCGAGCTGCTCGCGAACAATGAGCGCTATGCCGGGGCTTATCCCGGTCCGGTGCCTGGCCGGCCCGCACTGGGCGTAGCCGTCGTCGCCTGCATGGATGCGCGCATGGACGTGTACGCGCTGCTGGGTCTCGCTCCCGGCCAGGCGCACGTGCTGCGCAACGCCGGTGGCGCGGTCACTGAGGACGTCATCCGGTCGCTGACCATCAGCCAGCACGAACTGGGGACGACGGAGATCATCCTGATCCACCACACCCAGTGCGGCATGCAGACGTTCACGAACTCCGATTTCAAGGCCAAAATCGCGGCCGAGACCGGCCGAAAGCCGCGCTGGGCCTCGCTCGCCTTCAGCGACACCGATTCCGATGTCAGGAAGTCGATGGCCCAGGTGAAGGCGTGCCCGTTCCTCACCCGTACCCGCGAAGTCCGCGGTTTCGTCTTCGACACCGAAACCGGGAAACTCCGCGAGGTTCGCTGAGAAGCGGCCGTCATGAGCGCGATCGAGCCGGGCGCGATCGACTGTGACGTCCACGTCGAGCCTCCGTCCATGGACGTCCTCCTCCGCTACATCCCGCCGTACTGGCACGAGTTCATCCGCGGCGGTTACCTCGGCGTGGGCCATCACCTCTATCCGGAGAGCGAGCCGATGTCGGCGCGCCCCGAGGCCCGCGCGGCGGGTAGCTTTCCGCCGCATACCTATGAGGAGCTGCGAACCCAGCTCCTCGTTCCCTATGGTCCTCTTGCCGTCATCCTGACCTGCGTCGCCACCTTCCAGGGCAGCCGCAACCCGTACTTCGAGGCGGCCATGACGACAGCGGTCAACAACTGGATGCGGGCGGAATTCCTCGACCGCGACCAACGCCTCCGGGGCAGCATCGTCGTGCCCAGCTTCCACCCGGAGGCCGCCGCTGACGAGATCGACCGTCTCGGCGGCGACCGCCGGTTCGCGCAGGTGCTGCTGCCGGTCAGGAGCGAGACGCCGTGGGGAAACGTCCGCTACCGCGCGATTCACGCGGCAGCCAGCCGGAACCGGCTGCCGATTACCCTGCACGCGTGGGGCGGCTGGGGCATGGCGCCGACGGCGACCGGAACCGCGTCCACGTACTACGAGGACTACCTGTACAACTCCCAGATCGTCGCCCCGAATCAGGTCCTCAGCCTGGTCGCCGAGGGCGTCTTCGACCGATATCCGGACCTGCGCGTCTGCTTGGCCGAGCTCGGCTTCGCCTGGCTCCCCTCGCTGCTCTGGCGCTTCGACAAGGACTGGAAGTCGCTCTGGCGCGAAACCCCCTGGGTCAGGGACAAGCCGTCCGTTTACGTGCACAAGCACGTCAGGGCGACGACGAGCCCGACCCTCATTCCGGGCCGCACGCCGGTCACCGAGCTGACCCAGCTAGCCGAGATGCTCGACGCCGGGCACCTGCTGGTCTACTCGAGCGACTATCCGCATGATCACGGGAACGACGCTCTCGGCAGCCTCCTCGGAGTCCTCGGCGAGCAGGGCCGTGAGGCGGTCCTGCGGCAGAACGCCGCCGCCTTCTTCGACATCACGGTTCCCGCGACGTCCTGACCGGCGTCAGCAGCGGCTCAGCCGCTTCGCGTAGAGGCGCGCGGCATTCTCGCCCATGATCTTGCTGCGCATCTCCCTGGGCATCGCGGCTGGCAGTGCCTTGACCGGCGAGTCGAAATCCCAGTGCGGGTAGTCCGAGGAGAACATCACCCGGTCGGTCATCTGCGCGAACTCGATGGCCTGGACCAGATGCCGCGGGTTGTCCGGCTCCTCGATCGGCTGCGTGCTCAGCCAGAAGTGCTCGCGGAAATACTCCGACGGCAGCCTGCTCAGCTGCGGCGCGTTGTTGCCCGCGACCTCATAGGCGGCATCCATGGCCCACTGCAGCGGTCCCGACCAGGACAGGCACGCCTCCACGAGCGCGATCTGCAGGCGCGGGAACGCGTCGAAGACGCCCTCGCAAATCAGGCTCATCGCGAGCCGCTCGACCGGCATGTGGAGCCAGACGTGCTGCTCGAGGTAGTACGAGGGTGCTCCGCTGCCCCGGTAGCGGTTTCCGGGATCACCACCGACGTGGCACATCGCGACGAAATCCGCCGCCTCGGCGGCCTGGTAGATCGGCCAGTACTTCTCGTCACCCCACTCGCTCTGGTTGTCGCCGCGCACCATCACCTGGACGAAGCGCGGGTCGCCGGAGAACCGCTCGATCTCCGCGACAGCGAGGCGGGGAGAGTCGAAGGGCACGTTCAGGCTCGCGCGAAGGCGCGGATCGCGATCGAGCCACTCCTCCGCCACCCAGTCGTTGATCGCCCGGCACAGTGCTGCCTTGTAGGCAGCGGGACCCTCAAGCACGAACGTGAGCGGGATCAGGATCGCGATGTCGGTCCCGTATTCGTCGAGCAGCTGGGCGCGCAGCACGTCGATGTCGCTGCCGGGAGCACCGCCGGGCACCGCGGCGTCCAGCCGGAAGCCGCCATTGCGCCAGCGAGGGTAGTCGCGGACGACGCGCGCCCCGCCGCCAGAGTGCTCATTCTGATACCGCGTCCGCCACGGCTCGGGAAGGCGCGGCAGGATGTCGCGCGGCAGGAACAAGGGGTGCACGTCCACGTCGAGGAGCAACGGCTGTGCCCGGGGAGAGCCGGGGTCGCCGAGCTGGGCGGCCTCGGGGGCGAAAGTAGCCGTCACTGGAGGGCCTCGTTCTGTCCATGGCGCCAGAGGACGGGGACCGGCGCTCACCCTGAAGTCTAGAGAGGCCTTGCAACGGTGCCTATGCCCGCGCGGCTGGCTTAGGCCTCGAGAACGACGTAATCCTCCTCGACCGACACCGGCACCGTCTCAGCGATGTAAGGACCGGGGATGCGACCGTCGGCCCGCAGCTGTCTGTCGTCTGCGCCGAGCAGCTCGCTGCCCGGCAGCACAGCCACGTCGTAGCTGCGCGCCGACATGTTGCCGCGTCCCGGTCCCATGAACGACTGCCCGGTGGCGAGGTCATACTCCCAGCCGTGCCAGGGGCACGCCAGCAGCGGCGGGCCGGAGTCGATCCTTACGTCGCCCGGCGCGTCCGAGAGCGCACGAGGGGCAAGAGTTCCGAGGCAGAGCGGGCCGAATTGGTGCGGACACCGGTTACGCAGCGCGTAGAACTGGTCATCGATCCGGAAGACCCCGATCGACTTCCCGCCCACATCGACGATCTTCCGGTCGCCGTTCCCGAAGTCGGACACCTTGCCGACAACGACCCTCATGCGCGCTGACCCTACAGCGGCCTGCCATGGCGTAGCGGACCACTGCCGAAACCGGCAAGGCTCCCCGCCGGGTTGGGGGCTGATCCTGGCCGGCCGCGCGAGATCATTGACGGATGGAACTGCGCCACAAGGACGGCCGCGTCGTCGCGCTCGAGATTGTCGGCGAGCGCGACGCGAAACCGGTGCTTCTCTGCCATGGCCTGGCTGATTCACGGCTAGCGGCGCAGCCGCTCGGGACGGCGGCCAGGGACCTGGGACTATGCATCATCACCCCCGACCGGCCCGGCATCGGCGGCACGGACCGGCACCGCCTGAGCCAGCTCGCGGACTGGACCGAGGATGCCGCGGACCTGCTGGACGCGCTGCACATCGATGAGGCGGCAGTCCTGGGTGTCTCCGGCGGCGGCCCCTTCGCCGCCGCCTGCGCAGCCCTGCTTCCGCGCCGCGTCCGCAGCCTCATGCTCGTGGCGCCACTTGGCCTGCCCGGATGGCCCACCGCAGGAATGGCGCCAGGGGAACGGCTGTCGCTGCTGCTGGCCAGCCGCGTTCCGGAATTTGGCGGCTGGTCCCTCGACCGGCTGGCGGCCCTCGCACGCCGCTGGCCGCAGCTGTTCATCCGCCTGACGGCGACCGCGCAACCTGCGTCGGACATCCGCGCGCTCCAGCAGGACGGTATGCGCGAGGCGTTCCTCACCAGCTACATCGAAGCGTTTCGCAGCGGCAGCTGGGGAGTCGCCCAGGATTTGAGAGTGCTCACCCGGCCCTGGGGCTTTGACCTCAGCGAGATCCGTGCGCCGACCTTGGTGCACCACGGTGACGCGGACACGACGGTCCCGCTCCAGCACGCCCGCCTCTACGCCGAGGCGATACCGGGCGCGCAGCTTCAGATCCACCCAGGCGACGGGCACTTCTCGATCTTCAGCGACGCGGTGAGACTCCTCGCCCCCCTCGCCCGATAGAAGCGCGCCCATATCCGGCAGCGGATCGTCCGGAACTGGCTATAACGTGCGAGCCGGCAGTGCCAGCCGTCACGCCCCAGGAAGGATCCGACGATGTCGTTCGCAGCCCGCCCGCTCGACGCTTCCACCTGGGACGCATTCGCAGAGCTCGTCGAGCGCAATAACGGGATCTTCGGCGGATGCTGGTGCATTGGCTATCACCCCGAGCGCGGAGAATGGCACCACGCCAGGGCCGTGAAGGAGGCGCGCGTCCGGGAGGGCCAGGCGCACGCCGCCCTGGTCATCGACGACAGCGGCATGGCGCAAGGGTGGTGCCAGTACGGCCCCCCGCGGGAGCTCCCGAACATCAAGCACAGGCGCGAGTACGACAAGGACGCGCCGCCGCTCCCTGACTGGCGGATCACCTGCTTCTATGTCGACCGCAAGCACCGCGGCCAGGGCATCGCCCGGGTCGCGCTCGAGGGCGCCCTCGACCAGATCGGGGAGGCCGGCGGCGGCCTGGTCGAGGCGATCCCCGAGGTGACCGCCGGCCGCGAGGCGCCGGGTCGATTCTTGTTCAGCGCGACGGTCGAGCTCTTCGAGCAGTACGGATTCACCCGAGCTCGGCAGGTCGGCAAGCACGCATGGATCGTCAGCAAGCAGATTGAACCCGCGTGACTGCCGGACGTTCTACCGGCCCCCGCAGATCGGCTGTTGACGCGTCCAGCGCTGCCGGTCACGCCCCGGGCGGGATACCGGGATCGGCCGCCTGCGCGGCTTGAAGCGCGCGCCGCCGGCGGCTGCGCAGGCGCACGATGAGATAAGCCGCCAGCACGACCACGACGGCCGCGAGCACGTAGGCCGAATAGCGAGTCGCATCCCGGTAAATGGCGTTGATGTGATTCCCCGCCAGGTACCCGGCACTCACCCACACGCCAACCCAGAGCGCAGCGCCGAGGGCGTTGTAGGCAGCGAAGCGGCGCCCTTGCATGCCCGTGACGCCGGCGATGATCCCGTTGAACTCACGCAGCCCGACGATAAACCGGGCGATCACGACCAGGACGCCGCCGTACCTGGTGACGGCTGCCTCCGCACGGTCGAGATGATGCTCCCGGACGAACACGTACCGGCCGTACCTGATGACCAGTGCGCGACCGCCGAGCCGGCCGATGGCGTAGCCAATCTCCGCACCGGCGAAGCAGCACATCACCGCGATGACACCCACGACGGCAACATTCAGGCCGGCTCGGCCCGTGCCGGCGAAGATGGCTCCCGCGATCAGCGCGAACTCGCCCGGCACCACGGGGACACCGATGTTCTCGAGGAGCAGCAGCAAGGCGATCGCCCAGTACCCGTAGTGGTCGATCGGGCCAGCCACTGGCTGGAGGAAGCTGGGCAGCATGGCCAACCGTAGCACCTACCGCTGACCGCGCTTACGGCCGGAAACCGCGCAGCCGCAGGCTGTTGCTGACCACGAACAGCGAGCTGAACGCCATCGCGGCCGCGGCGATCAGCGGGCTCAGCAATCCCATGGCCGCCAGCGGGATGGCGACGGTGTTGTAGGCGAAGGCCCAGAACAGGTTCCCCTTGATCGCGCGCAGGGTGCGGCGCGACAGCAGGATCGCCTCGGGGATAGCACGCAGGTCGCCGCGGACCAGGGTCAGGTCGGAGGACTCGATCGCGGCGTCGGTGCCCGTGCCCATGGCGAGGCCCAGGTCAGCCTGGGCGAGCGCGGCCGCGTCGTTGATCCCGTCCCCGGCCATGGCGACCACCCGCCCGGCGGCCTGCAGCTCAGAGATGACGACCGCCTTGCCCTCGGGCAGCACGCCGGCGATCACCTCGTCGATGCCGGCCTGACTGGCGATGGCGCGGGCGGCACGCTCGTTGTCACCGGTGAGCAGGACCGGATGCAGGCCCATGCCGCGCAGCCGGGCGATCGCCTCCGCCGAGGTGGGCTTGATCGTGTCGGCGACGATCAGTACGCCCCGCACGCGGCCGTCCCAGGCTGCGAATACCGCGCTCTGGCCAGCCGCCTCGGCCTCGGCCGCACGGTCAGCCAGCACTGCCGGGACGAGCTGCGCCCACTCGGCCTGCAGCCAGCTCGCCCGGCCGACGGCGACAAGGTGGCCGCCCACGACCGCGGTGACGCCGAGTCCGGGTCGGCTGGCGAACTGGTCAGCGGCGGGCAGCTGCTGGCCGAGCCGGTGCCGCGCACCGGCAGCGATCACGGCGGCGATCGGATGGCTGGATCCATCCTCGGCGGCCCCGGCGAGGCGCAGAACCTCCTCGGGATCCTCGCCAGGCGCGGCGGCAACGCCGGCCAGAGACATCGTCCCGGTGGTGACGGTACCGGTCTTGTCCAGCACGATCGTATCGATCGCCCTGGTCGACTCCAGTACCTCAGGGCCCCTGATGAGGATGCCGAGCTGGGCGCCGCGGCCGCTGCCCACCAGGATCGCGGTAGGCGCGGCCAGCCCCATCGCGCACGGGCAGGCGATGATGAGCACGGCCATCGCGGCGGTGACGGCCGGACCGGGTCCGTGACCAGTCAGGATCCACGCTGCGAGGGTCGCGATGGCGATGGCGATGACCACGGGGACAAAGATCGCGGCGACCCGGTCGGCGAGCCGCTGCACCGGCGCCTTGCCGCTCTGTGCTTCCTCGACCAGGCGGGTGATCCGGGCCAGCTGGGTGTCGGCGCCCACCCTGGTGACGCGCACCACCAGCCGTCCGCTGAGATTCATGCTGCCGCCGGTCACCGGGTCCCCTGCGGTGACCTCCGCGGGCACCGGCTCGCCGGTCAGCATGGAGGTGTCCACGGCCGAGTTGCCGGAGTCCACCAATCCGTCCGTGGCGATCTTCTCCCCGGGCCGCGCGACGAACAGATCCCCGGCCGCGAGCTGATCGACCGGCACCCGCACCTCGCGGCCGTTCCGCAGGACCGCGGCGTCCTTGGCGCCGAGGACGGCCAGCGCTCGCATGGCCGCGCCGGAGCGCCGCCTGGCGAGGGATTCGAGGTAGCGGCCGAGCAGGACCAGCACCGTCACCCCGGCTGCCACGTCCAGGTACGTGGCGGACGCACCGGCGCGGGAGGCTAGCAGGGCAAAAGGCATCCGCATGCCGGGATCGCCAGCGCTGGTGAAAAACAGCGCGTAGAGCGACCACGCGAACGCGGCCGATACCCCGACCGACACCAAGGTGTCCATCGTGACAGTGCGATGACGGCCGTTGACCAGTGCGGCCCGGTGAAACGGCCATGCTCCCCACACCGCCACCGGTGCCGCGAACGCCAGTGACAGCCATTGCCAGTTGCGGAACTGCAGCGCCGGCGCCATGGCCAGCACGACCACCGGCAGCGCGAGCGCCAGCGATACGAGCAGGCGACGCCACAGGCCGACGGTCTCGTCCGGTGCGGCTGCCCGCCCGTCGGCCTCGCCCGCCGCCGCAACGGGACCGGGAACCGACGCCGTGTAGCCCGCCCGCTCGACGACGCCGATCAGCTCGTGGGTGCTGATCGCGATGGGCACGCTGATCCAGGCCTTCTCGGTGGCGAAGTTGACGGTCGCGGTGACCCCGTCGAGGTTGTTCAGCTTCTTCTCGACCCGAGCCGCGCAGGAGGCACACGTCATGCCGCCGATCGCCAGTTCGACCGGGCGAGTGTCCCCTGCAACAGTGGTCATGCGAGCTGGTACTCCCCGGCCTCGTCCAGCGCCGCAGCCACGGCCTCAGCCGGCAGCGGCATGATGCTGGTGACGGTCACGGCGGACTCGCCGCCGGAGCTCAGCTGAACCGAGACGTCGCTCACGCCATCCAGGGCCGTCAGCTCCTCGCTGACCGCGCCCACGCAGTGCTCGCAGGTCATGCCCGTCACGCGATAGGTCACGGACGCCATCGCACCCTCCACGTCGTTGTCAGGACTTCACCAGCCGGGCGATGGCGTCGGACGCCTCGCGAACCTTGGCCTCGGCGACCTCGCCACCCTCGGCCGCCGCATGGGCGACGCAGTGGCCCAGATGGTCTTCCAGCAGCCCGAGCGCCACGGACTGCAGGGCCCTGGTGGCTGCCGAGACCTGGGTCAGGATGTCGATGCAGTACTTGTCGTCCTCGACCATCTTCTGCAGGCCGCGGACCTGGCCCTCGATCCTGCGCAGCCGCTTGAGGTAGTCGTCCTTGCTGGGCGTGTATCCGTACATGGCGCCTCCCCGTAACCACTGACAACGCTACCATACCCCGGCAGGGTATCTTCAGGCGCCAGGATCCGCGTGGCCGTGACCCTGGCCGGTGTGACCGACGCCGGCCTGCGACTCGGGAGTGCCGCCCATCATCCGCAGCATGCGTGCGCCACCGGTACGGGCGAACCGGATGACCAGCGCAGCGGCCAGGATCAGGAAGACGATGTTCAGCCACGTCGTGTAATCCCATGACACCCCGCCGGATGGGATCTTCGCGCTGGCCCGGTCCGGTATCAGCCCGAGGCCGCCGAACACCAGCTCGATGACATACCCGGCCGCCGCCATCGCGACGAAGAACGTGCCCAGCAGGAAGAACGCCATCGATGTCCCGTAGTACTTGCGGTAAATGTTGAGGATCGGCGCGATGATCAGGTCCGCGAAGATGAACGCGGCCACGCCGCCGAAGCTGATCCCGCCCTTCCACAGCACCACCGCGAGCGGCACGTTCCCGATGGAGCACACGAACGAGAGGATCGCGACCACGGGCCCGATTAGCGGCCCCCACAGCTTGGCGCCGAGGGGGTGACCGGCAAAGAAGAACGCCTGCCAGAAGCTGTCCGGCACCCAGGCCGCTATCGCACCCGCGATGAGCAGGCCGCCTGCGACGTCCCGGATGATCGCGGCCCACTCCATCACGAACACGTGGCTGATCGAGGTGAACCCCTCGCCCGAGAACAGCCGCTGGGCAAACGATCCCGTCCGCTGGATGGACATGTCCATCGTGGCGTGCCCTTCCATCGAGCCTTTCAGGCCGCGATCGGCCTGCGAGCGCGCCTGGCGCAGCAGCCTGTCGCGCAGGTACAGACGGAAGAGCACGGCCACGATCACGATCATCAGCGGCCCGCCCGTGAACTCGGCGAGCGTGAATTGCCAGCCCATCAGCAGGGCAAGGATGACGCCCAGTTCGATCACCAGGTTGGTGGAGGCGATCTCGAACGCCATCGCGGCCGTGAAGTCCGCGCCCCGACGGAACAGTGCTCGCGCCAGCGCGACCGCTGCATACGAGCACGACGACGAGGCCGCACCAAGCCCGGTCGCGATCACGAGCGTGCGTGGCCGCGCCGTGCCGAGCAGCCGGACCACCGCCGGCCTTCGGACCACCGCCTGGATAACCGCGGATAGCGCGAAGCCCAGGATGAGCGCCCAGGTGATCTCCCAGGTCATCGACCCGGTCACGGACAGCGCATGCAGCACCGCCTGCATGGGCCGCCCCTTAGATCTCTCGCCGCGAGCTGAGATACCCCTCTAGGGTATCTCGCGGCGGGTCGGCGTCGTCAGAGGGCGTCCAGCGGCGGCTTTTCTTCGCTGTGCTGTCAGTGAATGTGGGCCGGGTTGATCTCGCCGGCCCGGACCCGGACGACCGCGACCGCTGTGAGCAGAGCCAGTCCAGCGAACCCCGTTCCGGCTTCGAATGCGGTACCCCAGCCGTGCGCGAGCGCGTGCGCCAGCACCGGCCCCGCGAATCCCCCGGCCTGATGGGCGTGCGGGCTGCTGAGGTCGTTACGGATGGCGGTGGTCGCGACTGTGGTCAGCGCCGCCAGCCCGATCGCGCCGCCGATCTGGAAGAACATGTTGTAGGCGCCGGACGCGATGCCGGCGTCGCGGTCCGACACGCCCGCCACCGCCGTGCTGGCCAGTGGCACGAAGAACGAGCCGACACCGACGCCCAGCACCAGCAGCGCCGGCAGGACCCGGCCGGCGTAGCTGGATTCCGCCGAGATCCGGCTGAGCCATGCCAGCGCGATCAGGACCATGGCCGCGCCGAAGATCAGTAGCGGCTTGGGGCCGATCCGGCTGATCAGCCGGCCGCCTACCTGCGCGGTGGCGCCAAGCAGCACCATCAGGGGAAGGAACGCCAGGCCTGCCTTGATCGGGCTGTAGCCGAGAATCTCCTGCACGAACTGCGTGAGGAAGTAGAACATCGAGAAGATCGCGGCCCCAATGCTCATCCCCATGAGATAGCTGCCGACGCGGTTGCGATTGCGGAACAGTCGCAGCGGCAGCAACGGCTCGGCCGAGCGAGCCTGAAGCGCGGCGAAGCCAGCCAGGACTATGACCGCGGTCGCGAATGCGCCGACGGTGACTGGGTTACGCCAGCCATCGGATGCCGCATGCAGGAATCCGTAGACCAGCGCGCCGACGCCGAGCACCGACAGCAGTGCGCTTGGCAGCGATGGCCGCCGCGCGGTACGCGGCGTGTCCGGGATGACCCGTGGCGCGGCCAGCATCAGCAGGCCGCCGATGATCACGTTGACGAAAAGCACCCACCGCCAGGACAGCAGATCGGTGAGCAGGCCGCCAACGATCAGGCCTAGGACCCCGCCACCGCCGGTCGCGCCCGCGTAGGCGGCGAGCGCACGGTTGCGCGCCCTGCCCTCTGGAAAGACCGTCGTCACCAGCGAGAGGGCTGTCGGGCTGGCGATCGCGCCGCCCACGCCCTGCGCTGCGCGGGCCGCGATCAGGGTGGCCCCGCTGGTCGCGAGGCCGCCAGCCAGGCTGGCCAGACTGAACAGGCCGAGCCCGACAACGAACATTCGCTTGCGGCCGAGGAAGTCAGCGGTACGGCCGCCAACCAGCATCAGGCCGCCGAACACGAGGGTGTAGGCATCGATTACCCACGCGAGCGTGGGGCGGGAGAAATGCAGCGACGCCTGAATGTGCGGCAGTGCGATGTTGACGATCGTCACGTCGAGCGCCACCATCAGCTGCGCGCCGGCGATGACGACGATCGCGACCGCTGGGGCTGCCGGTACGCTGCGCCGGGTCTTCGTCCCGACTACGGGTGTTGCGGGCTGAGCGCTCATCGTGTTCCTCCGGGTCGTGCGAATGACCGTGGCCCGCCGGGCTTTACTGCGGGGACCGCGTGCAGGGTCAGCACCTGCCTGATGCCGAGCAGCCGGAACGACGCGCGCTCGAGCGGGCTGAACGCTGACCGGATGAGCGGCCGAGCGTCCTGGACGCTGACGAACTCGGGCTCGGTGGCGACGTAGTCGCGGCCCCCGAGCCGGATCGCGCAGCCGCCAGCCGCTCGCACGTTCTGCGACCAGTCCGAGCGGTTGCCGAATGTCAGCGGTATGACGATCACGTCCCCGCTGAGCCGGGCCCCGGCGGGCGTGACGTAGGGCCGGCCCGAGCGCCTCCCCACATGGTGGATCTGGGCGGCCACCGGAAAGTGCCTGCGGCCGGCGAGCCTGGCGACGAGCGGATTGAGAACCTTGGTCATCGGCCGGACGACGATCCGCACGAACGGCGCGGGCGCTATCGCATCCATGGTCATCTCGCTGGTCCCTCCTGCGACCCGGGCCGGCTCAGCGCCGGCACGACGGCACAGGTAAGGACGAGGCGAGGCGACCGAAAGTGACGCTCCGAGCGGGCGGCCTTGGGGCCGCGTTGGGCACTTTGCTGCCTGTCTAGAGGCAGCAAGGGTCCCGCCACGACCGTGCGAGCGACAGCCTCCGTCAGGCCTGCAGCTGGATGCGAAGGAAGGCCAGCTTTCGTGGATCACCAATGACGTGCACGGTCTGAATGACCTCGTCGCTCATGGTGAGCATGAGAACCCCGGCGAGTTCGCGGCCAAGGAAGCCGAGCAGGGCGGGCTGTCCCCCCACCGGCAGGGAGACGAGGGTCGCGGGCTGTCCCCAGAAGTGCAGCAGGTTCCTGGCGACGTGCTCGGCACCGGTCACCACCGGCGGGCGGCGAGCCGCGTCCGGCCCGAGGTCGACGTCTCCCCACGCATCCGGGGCCAGCACCTCGACCAGGCTGTGCAGGTCGCCGCGCGCACACGCGGCGATGAACTTCTCGGTGACCTGCCGGTGTTCCGCTGAGGGAATGTCGAAACGGGCCGCTTCCTGGCCTGCCGCGATCTTCTGCCGTGCGCGCCGCGCGAGTTGCCGGCAGGTGGGAACGGGCCGGCCGACGCTCTCGGCGACCTCGTCAAAAGGCATCTGGAAGATGTCGTGCAGCACGAAGACGACTCGCTCGGCCGGACTGAGCCGTTCCAGCATCACGAGCAGCGCCAGCCGCACGCTGTCGTCGAAGGTGACCCGGTCGGCCGGGTCAGCCAGTGTCCGGCCGCGATCGCGGGCAGCCGCCGGTCCAACGAACTCGATCTCGCTGGCGTCGTGCGCTCGTTCCCGGCGAGACCGGGCTGACTTGATCTGATCCAGGCAGAGCCTGCTGGTCACCACGATGAGCCAGCCGCGCTCGTCCTCGATCTCGCCGAAATCTGCCTGCATCAGCCGGGAGAACGCGTCCTGCACCACATCTTCGGCCAGGCCGATGTCGCCGAGCATGCGAAATGCGAGATCAACGAGGTAGGGGCGATGAGCCAGGTATGCCTGAGTTATCTTCTCCCCGCCCGGTCCCCCGCTCATTTCCGCGCCTCCGCTGCGATAGCTCACGGCCGAAAGGACGACGCGGCGGTGCTAAAAGTGACAGTCCTGCTCGGTGCCGCCGGAGTTCGCGTCACTTTCTGGCCCGGAACATCGTCCTTCCCGCAGACACCCAACTCCGATCGCGGACCCGGGAGCCAACTGAGATGGAGCTTGCCCAGACTCGCCTAGTTACCGACAACGTCCAGAAACTAGCCGGGTTCTACGCCGGCTTGCTCGGCGTGCCGGTCGCTCTCAACGAGTATTACGTGGAGGTCCCGGCCGGGCCCGTGACCATCGGGTTCTCCCGGCGCAGGTTCACCGAGTACCGGAACGGCCCTGAGTGCTGTGCGCTTTCACCGCGCCAGCGGGACAGCATCCTGGATTTCCAGGTCCAGGACGCCGACGCCGAATACGAGCGCATCGCGGCCCTCGGCGCGACCTTGGTGATGCCACCCACCACGCAGCCGTGGGGCAGCCGCGCGACGATCTTCACCGATCCTGACGGCAACCTGATCAACGTGTTCTCGCGGTGTCATTCCTGATGTGGAGACAGCCGCCTACTGCACGACGACGTACACGACGAAGCTCGAGTTGGCGGCGCTGCACCCCAGAGCCTCGCCGCACACGCTCCTGAACGCGCTCACCTGTGCCCGGCCGGCTGCCGTGGCGCGGTAGACAGCGGTCACGGTCCCGCAGCCGCCCCCCGGCACGCATCCGGACATCTGCGGCTGCGTGCTCGGACCGCTGATCTGACTAAGCACCCCGCTGTCCGAGCTCCCGCGGATCTTCCAGTAGGTGCTCGACAGGACAACCCGCAGCGACTGGCCTGGCCGGAGGTCGACCGTCTGGCCATTCGACTGGTTGGTCGCCGTCACGGTACCCAGGTTGACTGGTCCTGCTGCTGGAGTGCCTGCACCACCAGCTGATGGCGCCGGGCTAGGACCAGGAGAGACCTGATCCGGGGGCGTGCTGGTGCCATTCACGGAAAGTGCCGGAGTAGGACCACGGGAGCCCGCAGCCTTGGGGGCGGTCCCGGTGCCGCACCCTGCAACCAGCCCCGCGCACAGAACGAGCAGGACAGCTGTCACGCCAATGCAACGCCGCATGTGCCGGCCTTGAATGCACGGTGCGGTGTCGCCTGACAGCCCGATCGCGTCGCGTACTGCCATGTTGAGGCAGCATAGCTGCCGCATTCGTCAGGCGAAGGCCAACCTAATCAGAGTCAGAGTGCGTCGATCCAGCGGTCCAGCCGCCGCGCCGAGCCGGACAGCACGCCAGGATCGCGCAGCGTGTTGGCGAGCAGCGCGCTCCCTTCGTACGCGGCCATCAGATCGAGCGCGAGATCGTGCGCGTCGGCCCGGCCCAGTGCCCGGAACTGCTTCTCAGCCCACTCGATCGGCAGCCGCATGAGCTCTGGACTCGGCAAGCCCGCAGCTGCCCCGCGCTTGTCGAGCTCCGAGCACAGCGTGCCGAGCGGGCAGCCGAACTCGGCAACCAGCTCGCTCTGCCCGGCCAGCTCTCCCACCAGTGCCTTCAGCCGGCCCTTAGGAGAGCGCCGCCGAGCGTCGATCGCGGCGAGCGTCGCTCTGATCTGCTGCGCGTGCGCGTCGATCACCGCGGCGATGATGTCGTCTTTGGTCTTGAAGTAGTAGTAGACGTTGCCCGCAGGAACGCCAGCGGCCTGGGCAATGTCCGCGAGCGTCGTCCGCTCGATGCCGTGCTGGTGCAGCAGCCGGATCGCAGCGGCGACCAGCCGCTCCCGTTTCCCGGCGCGACGGTCGACGTCGGGGGCCTGGTCCAGCGCTGAGTCAGTCATCTCACTTATCAGGATACGACTGCTGTCTAGCCTGCTCGCCTCCCGTGCTCGCGGCCATCGTTCCGGTCACGGGTCGCCGCTCGTCGTTGACCATGACAAGCGGCGCAGCCTCGCGCGTGTTGCCAATGCGCGTGGCGATCGCGGCAGCCGCTGCCATCACGATGCTCCCCACCAGCAGCGCCCGGTGGAAACCGGCGTCGGCGGCTACGGCGGATGACACGTGCGCGGCAACCAGGTGATCGGTGCTGGTGATCGCGACCGCGGACAAGATGGCGAGGCCTAGTGCACTGCCGACCTGCTGGGATGAGTTCAGCAGCCCGGCCGCCAGGCCCGCTCTGCCCGGCGGCACACCCGCGTTTGCCGCGGCCGTGACCGAGATGAACACTGGCCCGGCCCCCAGCGACAGCAGGAGGAATCCCGGCAGCAGATCCGTGACATACGAGCCGGTCAGCGGCACCCGGGACACGAGATAGATACCCACTGCGGCTATCAGGCAGCCGGCCACCACCACGGGCCGGGTGCCGATGCGCGTGATCAGCTGCGAGGCAACGGCGCCCGCGGCGGCGAACCCGGCAGTGATCGGAAGATAAGCGGCTCCGGCCTTCAGCGGAGAGTAGTGCAGGATCTCCTGCATGTAGAGCGTCGCGAAGAAGAACAGCGAGAAGAACCCGCAGAAGGCGATCAGCTGTGTCAGGTCAGCTGCGACGAGTCCCTTCACCCGCAGGATGGCGAACGGAACCAGCGGGTTCCGGCTCCGGAGCTCGTTCAGCACGAACGCGCCGATGAGGACGGCCGACCCGATGAGGGTGAGAAGGGTCTGGACCGAACCCCAGCCGACGATCGGCGCGCGGATGAGGCCATAGACCAGCAGCAGCATGCCCCCGGTCACGAGCACGGCACCCTGCGAGTCGAAGCCCTTGCCCTCGGTCCTGGCTCTGCCGCCGCGCGCGAGGAGCGCGAGTGCCCCGGCCGCCACGGCAATGCAGATCGGCGGGTTCACAAAGAAGACCCATCGCCACCCTGGTCCCTGCGATATCACTCCGCCGAGGAACACCCCAGCCGCAGCGGCCATCCCGCTGACGGCACCCCACGCCCCGAGGGCGGTGTTGCGGTCCTTGCCCTCGCGGAAGCTGGTGGTCAGCGCTGACAGCGCGGCCGGCGCCATGAGTGCGGCGCCCAGGCCCTGAACGAGCCTCGCAGCGACGAGGACGGCCGAGCTGCCGGCCAGCCCGGCGGTCAGTGAGGACACGCCGAAGACCGCGAGCCCGATCAGCAGCATGCGCCGACGTCCGATCAGGTCGCCGAGGCGGCCTCCGAGTAGCAGGAAGCCGCCGTAAGTCAGGATGTAGCCGCTCGCCACCCACTGCAGGTTCTGCTGGGAGAAGTTCAGGCTGTGCTGGATCGACGGCAGGGCCACATTGACGATCGCCGTGTCGGCGATGTCGAGGAACTGCACCGCGCACAGCAGCAACAGGGTGATCGCGCCGATCGTGGAGCGAAGGGCTAGCCGGGAGTCCGCTTGTGACGAGCCCCTCATCTGGACTGATTCCATGCCTGCCCGCCCATGAGTTAGTTAGCTGACTAACTCAGTCTCCCGCGCGATCCTGGCCATGTCAATCCGGCTGGCGGTTATCTGACGATCAGGCCGCGAGGGCGGCGATCTGGCCCCGCGTCCGCCCGTCGCTCCCCGATGGCGGCGGGCCTGGTCAGGCGAGGGCCGCGCGGCAGCGCTGAGCCGCGTGCCAGGCGAGCAGCAGCCGGGCCACGCTCGCCAGGGCTGCACCCGCAACCGGCAGCGGCGCGAGCCCGCCCGGCGCGCTGGCCAGCTGACTGGCCAGCAGCGTGAAGATGGCAACGTCAACTATTACGGCGCCGTATCCGGAGACGGCGGCGGCGGCCGGGGCGACCCGCGGCCGGCCGGCCCACCGGGCGGCCAGCCGTCCGGTGGCCACGATCGTGACGAGCGCGCCCCCGACGGTCACCAGCAGCGCAACCAGCAGGATCCGGACGACGGCCGTCGAGCCACCGGGCGCGCCAGCCTCCCACGGCAGGGCGTGCGGCATGCCGACGTGACTGGCCATGGCCGCGGCCGTCCACAGCAGGCCAACGACAGGTCCCGTGCCGGCGAGCGTCAGCGCGCACCTGCGGGCGAGGCGGGCGGCCAGTTCGGACCGGAACGTGGCCGCGATCACCCGCGGCTCCCCGAATTCCGCGGTCGCCGCGGCTACTGCGGCGTCGTCGGGCAGACCGTCTCGCCGGCGCGCATCCAGCGCGTCGAGCAGCCCGGCGCGCAGCTCGGCCATCATGTCGCCGCGCTCGCGCGCCGGGCCTGGCAGCGCGGCGGCGACCTGATCGACGTAGCCCTCGATGGCCAGGTCCGCCGTCATGACGTCACCGGCCTTGGGGCTGGTTCCAGCAGCGCAGTCACGGCAGCAGAGAAATTGCGCCACGTCCCGCGCTCGGCCGCCAGTGCGTGACGGCCAGCCGGAGTCAGCGAGTACACACGCCGGCGGCGTCCGCCCGCCTCGTTCCAGGCGCCTGCAACCAGTCCGGCCCGCTCCAGCCGCCGCAGGGCAGGGTAGATGGTGCCGGTGGGCAGATCGACCTGCCCGCCGCTGCCGGCGCGCAGCGCCTCCATGATCGCGTAGCCGTGCCGCGGGCCCGCCTCGAGCGAGGCCAGCAGCAGGCCGTCGAGATGTCCCTTCAGTGTCTCCGCCCGCATAGGTAGTAAGGCTACCCCTCGGTTCAATAGGTTGCTACGCTATACGTAGCCACGCTACATCTTGAACAGGTAGCCAAGGGAGGACCAGATGGACACGAGAACACCCGGCAACTGGCGCCGCCGCGATGCGGTGCTGCTCGTTCTCACCTCGGTCACGCTCGCGGTGATAGCGGCTCAGTTCGCACTGGCTGGCCTGGGTGCGTTCACGACGATGAAGACTTCGGCTGGCAACGCCTACGCCGCGCACATGGCCGTGGGTATCGCCGTCGGCGCGCTGGCGTGGATCATCCTGGCCGTCGTCCTCACAAGCCCGGCCGCGCGCGGCCGGGCCGGCACGCGGTGGCCGGCCGTCGCTCTAGCTCTGCTCGCGATCCCGGTCGAGCCGCTACTGGCCGAGGCCGGCCAGCATCTCCCGGCCGTCGGCGCGCTGCACGCCGTCACGGGCCTCGCCATCTTCGCGCTGGCCGGGTGGCTCACCGGGGCGGCTGCTCGCCAGCGGGACTCCGCCAGGAGCGAGCAGCCCGCCTCAACGTCGGCCCACCTGGCCAGGTCGAGCCGGCCATGACCGCCAGCCGCGGCGCGACGGCATCCGTCAGCCTCGTGCTGCGCAACCTCGCGTTCACCATCGTCGTGCCAGGAGCCGGCGGCGCCTACGTGCCGTGGCTGATCCTGACCCGCGAGAACGGCCGGCTCCCGGCCGTCGCCGCGTGGTACGCCGCCCCGGTCATCATCGCGGGCGTGTGCCTCTACACCTGGTGTGTCGCCGCGTTCGGGCACACCGGGCGAGGAACACCCGGGCTCTGGGACGCCCCCAGGCAGGTCGTCGCGACTGGTCCTTATGCCTATGTGCGCAATCCGATTTACCTGGCCGCACTGCTCATCGTGGCCGGCGAGGCCTGGCTGTTCCTATCACCGGGCGTGCTGCTCTATGCGGCGGGGCTGGTAGCCGCGTTCCAGCTGCTCGTTGTCGGCTACGAAGAACCGCGGCTGCGTGGGCGATTCGGCGAGCCGTATGTCGCGTACTGCCACGCGGTGTCACGCTGGCTGCCGCGTCGGTCCCGTCCAGATGCGGGCAGTCGTCCCCGTTATCAACGACGAAGGTTACGGCGCTGAAGCCAGGAGAGGGAACAAAAAAGTGCCCACGAGCAGAGAACGAGAAACGCCACAAGCAAGCTCTGACCGACACTCCTACCGAAGACGAACGCGCCAGTCAGACCGCATGCAACAACCGCCAGGGTAGTCAGATGACGACCGAGAAACGACCTCGCTCTCATCCACTGCACCTCTGTCCTCCCCTGGCTCCACGTGCCTTCTGGGCCTGGCCGCGACGCGGCCAGGCCCAGATCAGGTGACAGGCGAGCTGAATCTCCTGACGCTAGCTACTCAGCTGGGCGCGCACCTCCTGGCCCTCCCCAGCGTAGGCCGCGGAGGCGGCGCTCGGCCCGACGTTACCCACCCGAAGCTGTAGCTCCGCCGAAGAAGCGCTCTGCGCCCGCTGCGAGTTTGCCGTGCTGATCAGCAGCGGTGCAGGTCGTGCTGCTCACTGACCAATCGACTCCGCCAGGAAGGACCGAAGCTCGGCCGCGACAACCTCCGGCCTGCCCTTGGGGTTGGCCTTGCTGACATCGGCTGAGCCGCCGTGGTCGAGCCCGGCGAACTCCACCCGCCGGGAGACCGGCAGGATCCTAGCCAGCTCATCGAGTGCCGGCTTCAGGAATCCGAGGCCCTTGCTACCGCCTAGCAGCAGCACCTCGGCCTTGACGTCAGCGAAGGTATCGAGAGTTCCTGCCATCTCAGCGAGCAGGCTCCCCTCGTAGTGCAGCGTCGGGGCCAGGCTCCGCATCGTCACCGCGTCAGGAGCGGCCTTTTTGTCTTCGCTCCGCAGCACCATGTTGGTCAGCACCTCGAGCAGCGGCCGCGGCATCACCTTCATGGCCGGCGGTGCCAGCTCGAGCCCGATCATGCTGGTGATGAGCGCCGCCGACACCTTGCCCTCGGCCATCTCGCGGTCGAACCGTGGCAGCCACTGCGTGTGCCTCGTGCCAGCCGGGAGCAGAGCGGGCTCGTAGACCGCAACCTTCCTGATGGCCGGATGGGTGCGCGCGGCCTCGAGCGCCACAAGGCCGCTGGCGCTCACGCCGAACACCATGTCGGCGCCCGCTGCCGCCATAACCGCGTGCAGGTCCTCGACCTCCGTCCGGATGCTGTAATCCGCCGGGTATGAACCTGACATGCCGCGACCGCGGCGGTCGGGCAGGTACACCGTGAACTCCCCTGCCAAAGCGGCCGCCATCTGCAGGTGACTGCGCGAGGATTCCATGCTCCCGTGCAGCAGGACGACCGCCGGGCCGTGTCCGGTCTGCAAGTAGCCGATCCGCGTACCATCGGCGGACACGACCGAGCCAGTGCTGAGTTCGGTGCCGGTGACTGTGTTCACTGTCTACCCCGTTCCTTATCGATTGTTCTCGTGGTGATCAGCCCACATGGTGATCCAGTCGGTCGCCGGGTCAGCCATCCGAGCGATCAATCGCCGGACGAAGCCCTCCTCGGCGTCAAGCTGGGCGAGCCGGTATTCCTCCTCGATCAGGAAGAGACCCGGCACGCCCCTGGCTAGCGAATCCGCTATCAGTCCCTCGATCTCTGTCCGCTGCCGCGCGACCACGTCGAGCCGACTAGCCAGCAGGTCGCTCACCTCGTCCGGAGGCAGCGCGCTCACGAACGCCAGCGCCGCGATAAACGCCGGGTACTCGTGCCGCGGCTGTCCCAGCAGCTCGCGCAGCCAGTCGTGCAGTTCGCGCCGGCCCGCACCCGTCAGCGCGTACACGGTGTGCTCGGGCCGCTGACCGTCGCGGCCGGTTGCCTGCTCGGCGATGAGCCCGGCGCGGGCGAGCTGCCCCACCACCATGTAGAGGGACCCTGGGTTGTACTTGATGCTGCGGGCATCACCGTGCTCGCGTAGCGCCCGCCCGAGCGCGTACGGGTGCATCGGCTCCTGACTGAGGTACGACAGCACCGCAAGCCCGAGCAGGTTACTGACCTTGCGCTTCTCAGCCATCGCAGCCCTCTCTTCGTAACGCCAGCCTCGATTATTCAGTTCCAACTAGTTTATGTCAACTATTATATCGCCGACCACGGGCTCTTTTCGCCGCAGCGCTCGCCGTGTGATGGTGTCGTCAGGCCTGCCGGCATCAGACGAAACGGCCAGGAGGAGCGCTGCCCATGACCGAGTGCACCCTCGTCGATCCCACGGCTGCTCCCGCGCGCGCTGCGGCGACGGCACCAGCCGCACCCCCGGCGCTCGACTCGCTGGCTGGCCGGAAGGTGGCGCTGCTCAAGAACGCGTGGCCCTCCTGGCACCGCATGACCGACCGCTTCGAGCGGCTGCTCACCGACCGCGCCGACGGAGTGTCGGCGGAGCAGCACCTCATCCCCAACGGCTCAGCCGCCGACCCGGGCCAGCTCGCGTCGATCGCTGCGTCCGCGGATGCGGCCGTCGTCGGCCTGGCCAACTGCGGGTCATGCACGGCGTGGGCCTACCACGACGCCGTGGCCCTCGCGGCCGCCGGCCTGCCCGTGGTGCTGGTTGTCTCCAGCGAGTTCACCAGCCTGGTCGACGCGATCGCCGCGGCGAAGGGCATCCGGCTTCCCACGGTCGTCATCCCCGCCAACCCGGAGACCGTCAGCAACGACGCCGCCCTGTCCCTGCTCGACGAGGCCTACCAGCCGATCATCGACGGCTTGCTGACCCCCAGCGCGCTGAGCACGCAGCACGCATCCGCAGCGAACGGGCAAGGCCTGCACTTCGACGACGAGGACGCCGCCCTCGAGGGGTGCCACGACCGGGGATGGACCGATGGGCTGCCGGTGGTGCTGCCGACCCTCGGGCGGGTGGAGGTGATGCTGGCCGCCTTCGGCGACGGCGACGGCGACACCGTCGTCGCTGCGATGCCGCCGAGCGGTTACGCCGTCACGAGCCGGGTTCTGGCCGCAAACGCCGTCATGGCCGGCTGCCTGCCCGCGTATCTGCCGGTGCTCACTGCCCTGGTGCGAGCCGTCTGCGTGCCCGACTTCAACCTCAACGGCATCGCGACGACGACCGGGCCATCGACGCCGTTCGCCATCGTGAGCGGACCCGCGGCTGAGCAGGCCGGGCTCAACGCCGGCCGCGGTGCTCTCGGCCCTGGCTGGCGCGCCAACGCCAGTATCGGACGGGCCCTGCGCTTGCTCATCGCGAACGCCGGCGGGGCACGGCCCGGCGAGGTGTCCAAGTCGATCATGGGCCAGCCGGGCCGCTACACCATGTGCATCGCCGAGAACGCGGCCGCCTCGCCGTGGGAGCCGCTGCATGTGACCCTCGGCCTGTCCGCCGGCGACAGCGCGGTGACCGCCCTCGGCGCCACCGGCACGATGAACGTGCTCACACCCCGCAGCGACGTCGACGCCATGCTGACCATCTTCGGGGACTCGCTGGCCTACCTGGGCAACCCGAACGTGGTGATGGGCAAGGGCACCGTCGCCGTGCTCGTGACTCCGGGTCACGCCGCGGCCATGGCCGGGGCGGGACTGTCCAAGGCCGACGTCGCCGCCGAGATCTGGGCGCGCTCGGCGATCCCGATCGGCCGGTTTCCGGTATCGGCCCACCCTGACCCGCCCTATGAGTTCATCGAGCACGACGGCCGGGTGTACCCGGTAGCCAGCCCCGCGCAGATCTACGTCATCGTCGCTGGCGGGCCAGAACCGACACACTCGACCGTCGTGCCGAGCCACCCGAGCTGCCGTCCCGTGACGGAGCGCGTCCGGGTCCGCTAACAGGGGCCACGTTGGGTGGTTTGCTGCCCTCCTAGTGGCAGCGTTGGTCCCACCACGCCCCCGGCACTCACTCCGGCCGCGGGTCCCAGCGGAACCGCCGGGTGGCCACGATCGCCCCGATCACGCCCCAGGCGGCCAGAACGGCCAGATGGCGCCAGTCCGGGCCGGCGTTTTGCGCGAACGGACCGGTGAGGGCCTCATTAAAGGGCCGTACCGGCAGCCACCCGGCGATCCGGTTCAGCATCGCCGAGTGAATGGGCATGTACGTGCCCGAGATGAAGAGCAGCGGGAACAGGACCAGCTGAGCCACCGCCGGGGCCGCCTCGGCGTTCGAGATGACCGACGCGACCGCCACGCCCAGGGCGCAGAAGCTGGCCGCACCCAGCACGAGCGTGGCCGCGATCGCCAGCCAGTGCGACGGAAGCGGGACGCCGTACAGGCGGCCGACTCCGATGATCAGGGCGACGTCGACGAAGCTGACCAGCACGCAGTGCGCAAGCAGCCCGGCGAAGTAGGCCCACGCGGGCAGCGGCGTGGCACGGACGCGCTTGAGGATGCCGTTCTGCCGCCGCGCTGCCAGCGCTACGGCCAGCTGGCCGTAGCAGGAGCCGAGCACCGACAGCGCGGCGATCGTCGGCACGTAGTACTGGAGCGCCGACAGGCCCCCGAAGTACGAGCTCCGGCTCACGCCCCCGAACAGCGCCCCGATGATGACGACGAACACCACAGGGAAGACGAATGTGAAAATTGCGCTCTGCGGGTTCCGCCAGAAGGACAGCTGCTCATACCTGACCTGATGCACCAGCAGGCCCAGGTTGTGACGGCGAAGCCCGGGCCGGCCAGCGGCTACAGCGGCGGTCATCGCGTGCTCCTTTCCAGTGCGCCAGTGTGCGCGCTCTCTTGTGTCAGTTGCAGGTACACGTCCTCCAGGCTGGGCCGCTCGACGGTCAGCCCGGCGAGCACCGTGCCGCGTCGCAGCGCCCAGTCCGTCAGCTCCTGAAGGGCCAGCGTGGGGTTGGCCGTCTCCACGACGACGGCGCCGTTCCGCGCTGTGCCATCCAGCGGCAGATCGGTGATCGCATCGCCGTCCGGAAGGGTGAATGTGATGCGAGCCCTGGCGCTATCGCGCCCGCCCAGCGCTGCGGGCGGGCCGTCGGCGACCACCAGCCCGGCGGATAGCACGACGACCCGGTCGGCAAGTGCCTGCGCCTCCTCCATGTCGTGGGTGGTCAGCAAGACCGTGGTGCCGGCCGCGCGGAGCTGGCGGACCAGCTCCCAGGCGTCGCGTCGTGCCGCCGGGTCGAACCCGGTCGTCGGCTCGTCCAGGTACAGCAGTTCCGGGTTGCCGATGAGACCCAGGGCCAGGTCAAGGCGGCGCTTCTGGCCACCGGACAGCGCCCTGACCTTGCGGCGCTCGAGGCCGGCGAGGCCGACCAGGGTGATGACCTCGCCGACGTCCCTCGGCGCAGGGTAATAACCAGCCGAGCGCGCAACCGTCTCGCGGACGGTCAGATACGGCTCGACGGCGATGTCCTGCAGGACCAGCCCGGTTCGCTCGCGCAGCTCACGGGCGCGGGACCGGTCAGCAGGGTCATGGCCGAGCACGACGGCCGTGCCCTCGTCGCGCACCCGGAATCCCTCCAGGATCTCGAGAGTGGTTGTCTTGCCGGCCCCGTTCGGCCCCAGCAGAGCGACGATCTCGCCGCGCCGGACCGTGAAGCTGACGTTGCGGACGGCGTGCACCGAGCCATAGCTCTTGCGCAAGCCGGTCACCTCGATGGCATTCACGTGCGTACGCATCGGACCTCCACCGCCAGATCGAGGTAACGGGCCGCGAGGCCGCGCAGCGCAGTGACGCCGAACTGGGTCCGGTCGATCCGAGCCGTAGCGGCGGCCGAGAAACCGTCCCTGGACAGGGCGACTTCGCGGATCGTGAGCGTGACCGGCCGCGTCACGGCCCGGACGGTCAGCTCGCCGGTCACCGCCCGGTCCTGCGCGGATACCCGCACGCTCCCGAACGTGATGACCGGGTACCCGGATGTGTCCAGCAATCGAGCCGACCGCACGACGGCGTCGCGCTGCTGGTTGCCGGTGCGAAAGCTCGCCGTGGCGATCTCGACGCGGACCGCGGACTCAGCGAGCGGCTCGGCGACGTCGACCGATCCGGACAGGATCGTGAACGTGCCCCGGACTGGTGCCAGCCCGCACAGGTGCCGGGTGCGGAACCCGATGCTGGAGCGGCTGACGTCGATCTCGTAGTGGCCAAGCTGGGGTGCGGATCTGGTGAGTTCTGGTTCTGTCTGCATGTACTCCAGTCCAGCCGAGCGGCGCTGCCCTGGGTAACGGCCAGCGGTATGGTCCCGGCCCGACGAACGTCGCCTTGGCCTGCAACTTTCGTAGGGTCCTCGCCGGCCGAAGGGTGCGGCTCCGGGAGCAACGACGCCACGATGTCATAGCGTGAAACGCATGAGCGTCGACGTGTGGGTACGCCGCCACTGTTTGGCGGTCGACGGGCTCATCGCTGGCGCTTTTGTCCTGCTCGACAGCGCTAACACGCTGGCCGGCGCATCGTGGTGGCCTGCCCACCCCGGCGGCCTCGCGTGGGCCATGCTGGTGATTCAGGCAGGAGCTGACTCCTCTCTCGTCGTCCGGCGCCGGGCACCCATGGTGGTGATCGCGATCCTGGCCGGGTTCACGCTGGCCATCTCGATGCTGATCTCGCCGGCGCACGTGCTGACCGCCGCGCACCCGGACAACGTGTGGGCGCCCTACGGAACCGTGCTCGCTGCCTACGGGCCGTTCTATTACCGGAAGGACCGGCGCGCCGCGTTCGCGGCGGTCGGCACGCTGACGCTCATCGTCGCCAGGGTCTGGGAGCCATCGGCAGCGGTGATCACGATCGGCATTCTGCGCACCGCCGTCGGGCCGCTGCTGGCGCTCTACTTCACTGCCCGGCACGAGCTGCTGCAAGGGCTGCGAGAGCGCGCCGAACGTGCCGAGCGGGAACGCTACCTGCTCGCCGAGCAGGCCAGGGCCGATGAGCGCGCCCGGCTGGCCGGTGAGATGCACGACGTCGTCACGCACCGGGTGAGCCTGATGGTCCTCCAGGCTGGCGCGCTCGGCATCACCGCGCCTGATGCGGCCACCAAGCAGGCGGCGGAGGAACTTCGTGCGGCCGGCGTCCAGGCCCTTGACGAACTTCGAGACCTGGTGGGCATCCTGCGAACGGAGCCCGACGGCGATCAGACGCCATCGACAGATGGCCTGCCCGCCCTGGTAGCCGAGTCGACCTCCGTCGGCAGCCCCGCCAGGCTGGTCGAAGAAGGGGATGCGGGGCTGGCCTCCCCGCTAGTCGGGCGGACCGCTTACCGGATCGTTCGCGAGGCCCTGACGAACGCACGCAAGCACGCGCCCGGCGCGCAGGTCATCGTGCACGTCAGCTACGACGAGTCGTGGGTTCGGATTGTCGTTAGCAATGGACTGCCACCGAGCAGGGGTGCAGGTCACGGGCAGGCCGAGTCAGGGTCCCGCCTGGTCGCCACCGGCTCGGGCCTGGGACTTGCCAGCCTGCGGCAGCGGATCGAACTTGTGCACGGCACGCTGCGGGCTGGTCCTTCACCCGACGGCGGTTTCTGCCTGGAGGCCACGCTGCCTGCGTACGTCCCGACCACTGAGCCCGCAGCGTGACCGGCATGATCAGGGTGGTGGTCGTCGATGATGAGCCGATGGTGTGCGCGCACCTGCGCACGATCCTCGGCTCGGCCGATGACATCGAGGTGGTCGGCGAGGCTCACGATGGGGCGGCCGGCGTGGAGGCGGTTGTGCGCCACCGGCCCGACGTTGTGCTCATGGACCTGAGGATGCCCGGCGTCGACGGTATCACCGCCATCGAGCGCATCGGCAAGCTGTCCGATCCGCCGGTTGTGGTCGTACTCACCACCTTCGACGCCGACCAGTACGTGCTCAGGGCGCTCCGCGCCGGGGCCGCCGGTTTCCTGGTTAAATCCACTCCTCCGGAAGACCTCATCGGGCTCGTGCGGGTCGCGGCAGAAGGCCACACGGTACTCTCCCCGGCCGCCGCCCGCCGGCTCATCGCGGCGTCCACCGACAGCCAGCCCGCCCGTGATCGCGCCCGCAAGCTCGTCGGTACCCTGACGGAGCGGGAGACGGAGGTGCTCGCCTGCCTGGGCGAGGGGCTGTCCAATGCGCAGATTGCGAGCCGGTTGTACCTATCGGAGGCAACGGTCAAGGGCTACGTATCGCGGATGCTGGACAAGCTAGGCTGCGCCAACAGGACCCAGGCTGGATTGCTCGCGCACGACGCCGGCATCGTGAAGTCGTGACGGTCCGGTCCATTGGGTCGGACTGCCCCTGAGGTTCAGGCCTTCGTCTTATGGCCCCTGCGGAGCAGATCGGCAAGGACCGAGGCCTGGCTCAGGCTGATCTCCTTAGTCGCGGTCAGCAGCGTCAGCGGCCCGCTCGCAGCCTCTGAGCGCAGCCGGGCGAAGGCGTCCCGCTGAGCGGGCTCCGCTAGCTCCGCGGTATACCGGCGGCGGAATTCGGAGAACTTGGCCGGGTCGTGCTGATACCAGGTCCTTAGGTCGGTCGACGGTGCGACGTCCTTCGCCCATTCATCCAGCCGGGCGGCGTCCTTACGCAGTCCTCGCGGCCATACCCGGTCCACCAGCACGCGGGTGCCATCCTCAGGCGACGGCTCGTCGTAGACGCGCCGGACCCGGACATCAGTGGCCATTGCCGGTGACCTCCTTCCTGCCTATGCCAGGACCGCGCGGCGGCGGCGGGATTGTTTTCCCGGCGAGGGCACGCTCCCGCGGGATGCTCACCAGCTCGCCCGAGGCTGTGCGGATCCGCAGCGAGCTGCCATCGGCAGCTTCCAGAATCCCGAGGACATCGGCGATCTCCTCGCGGCTGTCTCCGGCCGGCCGGCGCCAGCGAATGACGGCCCGTTGTCCCACATCACTCTCGGTGAGCCGCACTTCCAGGCGGAAGCGCTGGGCGCCCCGCCCGCCCGGCGATCCAGGGTTGTCCGCCACGACGCTGATCCTTTGGCCAGCCGATCAGTCAGTACAGGGACGATGCTTATGGTTGGCACTCAACCTGCTGCAAAAGGAGCCTCGATGCCCCTGGTACCGACGGTACTCGGCCCGGTAGAGGCGGCTCGCCTGGGCCGCACCCTCATGCACGAGCACATCTTCATCCTCACCGCGGACGTGCAGCAGAACTATCCGGAGGAGTGGGGCGACGAGAATGCCCGGGTTGCCGACGCCGTGCGCCAGCTTCGGGACCTGGCCGCCACCGGCATCACCACGATGGTCGACGTCACGGTGATTGGCCAGGGGCGTTACCTGCCCCGCATCCGGCGCGTCGCCGAGCAGGTTCCGGAGCTGAACATCGTCGTCGCGACGGGCTGCTACACCTTCGACGAAGTGCCGATGTTCTTCTGGCGCCGCACGCCGGAGGTCGAAGCATCGCTCGGGCGCCCCGCGCGCGACGTGATGGTCGACTTCTTCGTCAGGGACATCACCGAGGGCGTCGGCGACACGGGCGTGAAGGCCGGCATGCTCAAGTGCGCGGTCGACGAGAAGGGACTGACCGACGGAGTAGATCGGGTCCTGCGGGCGGTGACGCGTGCGCACGCGGAGACGGGCACTCCGATCACCATTCACACCCATGCGGCTGGCCAGCACGGCCCGGCGATCCTCGACGTGCTCGCCGACGCGGGAGCCGACCTGTCCCGCGTCGTGCTTGGCCACAGCGGCGACGTCAACCAGCCCGACTACCTCGAGGCGATGGCCGACGAGGGGCTGACCCTCGGGATGGACCGATTCGGTATCGACCACTTCGCCAGCTTCACCGAGCGGGCAGAGCTGGTCGTCGAGCTATGTCGGCGCGGTCTGGCCGATCGCATGGTGCTGTCCCACGACTACTCCTGCTACCTCGACTGGTTCCCGCCTGGCTCGCTCGACGATCTGAAGAACTGGCACTACCGGCACGTCAGCCGGGATCTACTGCCCTACCTGCGATCCCATGGCGTCACCGACGACCAGATCGACGCGATGCTCGTCCGCGCTCCGGCGCGCATTCTGGGCGGCTAGAACAGCGCCGCGCGCCGCCCCGGCAGATGCCGGGGATTCGGCACATTGCGGTCTACCATCACGCTATGGGTCTCTTTCGCAGCAGGGCCAAGAAGAATCGCGAAAAGGCGGCGGCGCTCCGCGAGCAGCCGACCAGCGTGACGGTACCGGAGGCGGCCGCGCTCGCCGAGCAGCCAACCAGCACGACGGTGCAGGAGACAGCCGCGGTCCCGGAACAGCCGACCAGCGTGGCAGTACCGGCGGCGGTGTCCGCGCATCGGGAAACGACCGCCGAGTCACGTCCTGACCCGGACCGGCCGGGATGGGGCAGGACCATCGGCCAGCAAATCGGCAAGGCTCACGGAAACCGCCCCGGCCAGGATTGAGATACGGCCAGCCATCGTCCAAGACGGCAGTGTCCCTGTGGGCCGTCATCGGTTGTGCGGGGACCCGGATTCATCCAGTCGGCGGTTGATTTCGGCGCCCATGACCGCGCAGTCGGTCGCCGGGTGGTCGAACCGGCACAACAGCGCGCCGGCCAGCAGTTCGCGAGCGCTCAGCAGCTGAGCGATCTGCTCATCGAGGGCCTTAAGCCGGTGGCCCGCGATCGACTTCCACTCAGCCATGTTGGCGGCATGCAGAATCCCGGAGACCTCCTCGAGGGTCAGGCCGATGTCCTGCATCATGCCGATGAAGACGAGGCGGCGGAGCGTTTCCATCCGGTAGCGACGCTGCCCTGACTGCCGGCCATCGGCGCTCAGCAGGCCGCGCCGCTCGTAGTAGCGAATGGTGGAGGTAGCCACCTTGGCCCGGCCAGCTACCTCACCGATCGTCATCAGTTCGGGCACGAAGCCACTTGACTTGAAGCCGGGTTCAACTGTCAAGGTCTTGACATGACGACCGGGCAGACATCCGTCCCCAATCACCACGCCGACTTCCCCGGCTTCGCCGGGCCGGCCGGCTACATCGGCGCTGTCGCCATGGTGTTCGGCGGCGCGCGTAACGCTCGCCTGGCGGAGCGCACCAGCGAACTCACTGCGAGCGACGCTGTGGCCGACATCGGATGCGGGCCAGGTACCGCTGCCCGCCGGGCAGGCAGGCTCGGCGCCAGGGTGGTCGCGATCGATCCCGCGCCGGTGATGCTGCGGTTTGCCCGCTTCCTCACTCGGCGCTCCGCTCACTCGGTGCGCTACGCGGAGGGCAGCGCGGAGGCACTGCCGTTGCCGGACTCGTCGGTAACAGTCGCCTGGTCCATCGCCTCCGTGCACCACTGGACTGACCTAGACGCTGCTCTGGATGAGGTCAGCCGGGTCCTCAAGCCCGGCGGCCGGCTGGTGGCCATCGAGCGGCTGACGCGGCCGGGTGCCCAGGGGCTGGCTAGCCACGGCTGGACCCCTGAGCAAGCCAGTGCGTTCGCTGACCGATGCCGCGCGCACGGCTTCAGCGACGCCAGGGTCAGCAGGCACGGCGACGGCCGCAGGCAAAAGGTGAGCGTCACCGCCACTGTGCCATAAGGGCTTCAGGCGCGAAGCACCGCGAGCGCTGCTGCTGGCTGGAAAGCGCGACGGCTCGTCGGCCATGATGTTCCCGATGACAACCACAGCACAGGAGCCTGGCGACGGACCTGAGCCTCGGAGCGGACTGACAGGCGAGCGGCAGTTCGGCTGGCAGGATATGTTCGTCGACCCGGATGCCGACCGGCGAGGGATCGGCGGCATTTTCGTCCATCACGGTGACGAGCGCACCGTGCTTGCCGGGTATCTGCACGACTACCGGCTGACCCTGGAGCTCAAATGCGCGGGCCTCGACGCCGCTGCCATGGCCCGCCGCTCGGTCGAGCCGTCTGACCTCTCGCTGCTCGGCCTCGTGCGGCACCTGTCGGATGCCGAGCGATACTGGTTCCGCCAGGTGATGGCGGGCGAGGATGCCCCGGCTCGCTACCGCCGGAGCGCCGGCGACGAGCACGACCCGGCGTTCAGCGAAGCCGTCGCCGATCCCGCCGCAGTCTCGCTGGCCTGGGAGGAGTGGAGAGCCGAGGTTGCCTTCGCTGAGCGTTTCGTCAGTGAAACCAGCGACCTGAGCCTCACCAAGGCCTACATCGGCCGCGGCGGACATCAAGGCCAGGTGTCACTGCTGGAGGTCCTCGTCCACATGATCGAGGAGTACGCCCGCCACATCGGCCACGCCGACCTGCTGCGGGAACGTATCGACGGAAGAGTTGGGCTGTGACCCTACTGGACCCGCAGGCGCGCGCCGGCCGCACTCCTAGCCGTCGGTACGGCTGTCCCAATGGTCGTAATACGCGTGCTTGCCGGCGATCTTGGCCAGCAGCCATAGCGGCGGCAGCAGGATGTCCTGAACCCATAGGGGCGGCGACGTAGGCCGACTCTCGTGACGGAAATGCCAGAACGTCGCGCCGAGCTGCAGCGGGTTCCTTGGCGCGCCGCGGGCCGTGCACGTGAAGTCAGCAGCGAGACCGGCTAGCGCCTCGTGAAATTGCCTCGTCTGGAGGGCAGGACGCAGCTCGACGGTTCCTCGCACCTCGACGCTCCCGGGGTTGCCTTCTGAGTGCGGCACGCCAGCGGGAACAACGACCGTCTGACCAGCCTCGGCGACGAGCGGCTTGCCGTTGACGGTAAACCGGGCCTGTCCCGAGAGGATCGTGAAGCGCTCGTCCTGGAGCGGGTGAATGTGTTCGCTGATGATCCCGCCAGGACTGCTGCGCCAATCGAAGCGAGCAAACTCGCCGCCAGTTGTCTCCGCCGTATCGGTGAACACGATGTGCTCACCAGTGAACGGGTTGCTCAGGACACGGAACGTGGTCACTACACCCCCATAGACCGGTGACCTGCACCGGCAACCGGATTCGAACCTGCTGCCTGGTCACGGCTGCCGCACGCTCGGCTACGAAGAATTCTCGGCTCGCCCGGCTCGCACGGCAATGATCACCGGTCATCCCGCAGCCAGAATTCCCATGAACGGCTGCCGCGCAGCCGATAGGCAGTCGGCATCCAGACGCGAGCCGCCCCCTCTTTGCAACGGCTCGCGCCTGCTCAATTACGGTTGCAACCGCCCGGCTAGCCCCGTCTTGTCGAGAAACTCAGCCTCGGTCAAAACGCCCGCTCGGTACAGCGCAGCCACCATGTCGCCCAGCGACATTTGCTGCTGTTGCCGCGGCGCGGCTAGTTCTTCTGTCGCGTTGGCGATCCGGCGTTGTTCTTCCAACTGCCCGTGCCCTTGCAGGTGGCTTGCGCTCCCCATTTCTCTCGCCCCCTCACAGTTACCATCCTGTACCGGCCGGTAACTTGTGACATCGGGGCAATGGTCACGGCGTGTAGGGCCAGATGTCACACAGCGTGACAACGGACTCTGCTCTCAGCCGCCGTTATGTCCGTTCACCACTCTTGCAATGCCGACTGGTCGATCCTAAATTTCGTCAGACACCGCCATCCGCAGCTTCGGCGTCATTGACCAAGGAGGAACCGGTGGATCAGTCGGTGGAAGAGACGACGTCAGTGTCGGCCGACGTGGCCATGCGGGATATCTACTTCGGCGAGGCGCCGCGATGGCATGACGGCCGGCTGTGGTTCTCAGACTTCTACGGCCATTGCGTTCATGCGGTCACCCCTGACGGCCGCGACGAGGTGATACTCCGAGTCGATGGGCTGCCCTCCGGGCTCGGGTGGCTGCCCGACGGGCGGCTCCTCGTGGTCTCGATGCTCGACCATCAGGTGCTGCGCCTGGAGCATGACGGGACGGTCATCGTGCACGCGAACGTCAGCGCATTCGCCCGGCACATGTCGAACGACATGCTGGTCGACGGCATGGGGCACGCCTACGTGGGCAACTTCGGCTACGACATCGGGGCGCCTCTGGGGCTACTGCGGCCCCCGATCCCGACCAGCCTTACCCGGGTGGATCCCGATGGCTCGGTGGCCGAGGCAGCGAGCGGGCTCCTGTTCCCGAATGGGATGACGCTGACTCCGGATGGGCGCACCCTGATCGTCGCGGAATCAGCCGGTCCCCGCCTCACGGCATTCGACGTCGGTCGCGACGGCACCCTGTCCGGGCGCCGGGTCTGGGCGGACCTGCACGGCACGAGCATTTTCCCTGACGGAATCTGCCTGGACGCTGACGGCGCCGTCTGGGTCGCTACCGGCGGTACCAGTTGCGTGCGAATCCGCGAGGGCGGGGACATCGTCGCAGAGGCCCGGACTAGCCAGAACTGCTACGCCTGCGTCCTCGGCGATCCGGACCGCCGGACGCTGTATGCGATGACCGCGCCTAATCCGGCACCCATGTACGCAACGGCTGAGCCGAGGGGCCGAGTCGAGAAGGCACGAGTGAGCGTTCCTGGCGTAGGCCTGCCCTAGCAAAGTGCCCACCTGCGGCAGGAAGCCTCGGGCTCCGGCCAGCCGAAATGCGCTGTCTCGTTAGTGACCGCCGACGGTAACGTACGGCTGTGGTGTCGGTAAGTCAGCTGCTGGAATTCGCCGGGCTGGCAGCGTTGATGATCGCGGTCCCCGGGCCAAGCGTGCTGTTTACCGTGAGCCGGGCGCTCACAGTCGGCCGTCGGGCCGCCCTGTTCACCGTGGCCGGGAACGAGCTCGGTTTGTGCGCCCAGGTCATGGCGGTAGCGTTCGGCGCGGGCGCGCTGGTGCAACGATCGGCGGAGATCTTCTCGATCGTGAAATGGTCCGGTGCCGCCTACCTTGTCTACCTGGGGGTTCAGGCGATCCGGCACCGGCAGTCAATGGCCGAGGCGCTAGCGGATCGGGTCGCGCCGGTCCGTCCGCTGCGCGCCTGGCGGGATGGGCTCGTCGTCGGCGCAACCAACCCCAAGACCATCGTGTTCCTTGTCATTACCTTGCCGGTATTCACCAGCCACGCCCCCGGGCACCTGCCATTTCAGCCGCAGATGCTGATCGTCGGCAGCCTGTTCCCGCTCATTGCGCTGGCTCTGGACAGCGGATGGGCAGCGGCCGCGGGCACCGTCCGCCAGTGGTTGACCGGTTCCCCGCGTCGGCTGGCCATGGTCGGTGGTGCCGGCGGGCTGGCGATGATCGGGATTGGCGTCAGCATCGCGGCAGCCGGGCGCAAGGACTGACTGACCGGGTCCTGACCTTCGTCCGGGCCGGGTGACTGCTTTTCAGGGACCCGCGGTCGTTGTAGCCGATCGGCAGACCGCACATTGAGTCACGGGGTGGTGGGTCATCTTCTGCACTCGCGGAAAACGGCAGGTCCATTGACAGTGCTACCAACGGCACCGAAGATGTCTGGACGAGTTAACCGTGTCACAACATTTCCGAGATGTGTGCAGGATGGCTCGAAAGATAATTAAGCGAGAAAATCGAGCCATTCTGGGGAGAAAGAGGGACGCAGTATGGCCTACCGGCTCGGCAAGAACCGCCCAGTGGTCGACGCCAGAACGATGCGCTTCGGCGCCTATCTCACGCCGGCGCTGCCACCTGCGCCGCCATCGGTCGACTACGGCGCCAAGGTCAGCGCGTGGCCGATGTACTACAACGACCAGTACGGCGACTGTACGTGCGCGGCAGCGGCACACCTGATCCAGAACTGGACAGCGAACGTCGGCAATGAGTTCACGCCACCCGATTCGAGCGTGCTGTCCTTCTACGAGCACTTCGTGGGCACCCCGCCGCCACCCGACGAGGGCTGCAACATGCTCTCGGTCCTCAAGTACTGGCGCAAGACCGGGCTCGATCAGCACAAGGTGACGGCATTCGCCAGCCTTCAGCTGAAAAATCACGCGCAGGCTATGAATGCGATTTACCTGCTCGGCGGCATCTATATCGGCGTGGCCTTGCCGGATTCCGTTGTGCCGAAGGGCGGGAACTATCTGGAGATCCCGTGGGTGGTCCCGCCGGACGGGCCAGTCGGTGAGGCTGCGCCGAACGACAACAATGGCCACTGCATTCCTGCAGTGGCCTACGACGCCGCCAACCTTTACGTGGTGACCTGGGGCGCGATCAAAGCCATGAGCTGGCAGTTCTACGACGTCTATGCGGATGAATCCTTCGCGATAGTGAGCCAGGACTTCGTCGATCTGGCGGGAAATGACCCGGCCGGATTCAGCCTGGCGCAGATGATGAGCGACCTGAAGGAGCTGACGGGCTAGTCCTTACGGGCGCGGTAGGGTGCGGTCA
>DASQIW010000170.1:0-17482 GCA_035631375.1 Streptosporangiaceae bacterium | reverse complement strand
GCGGTCCCGAACAAGGTCTGATCCGCCGCCATCGCACCGGTCAGGTCACGATCGAGCCTGCTGAACAACCCGCCGGACTGGCTGGGTCCGAGGCCGACAGCCAGCTGGACGGCCGGGAGATAGTCGCTCGGGCCGCCATTTTCGAGCGATAGCACTCTGCGGTGAACCGCGAACCAGGCGGGCGCGGCGCGCGTGGCAGCCGACGCCTGCACGCCGCCCGGGCTACCGGCGGCAGTCGCTGCAGCCTCCGTCAGCAGCGTCCCTGGCCCAGGGCCGAGTTGCTTCTGCAGCGACACGAAGTTCTGCTGGTTCGTCGGGTCGCCGCCACGGTCAATCAGGTTCAGGCTCTCGTACGCATGCGCCCGCAGCGCCGCAATGTCCGCCTTGGCCAGTGCCTCGACCGGCGCGGAGCCATGGTCGCGCGCAGAGCTGAACTGCACGCTCGCGACTGTCACGGCGCTGATGAGCCAGACCAGTGATGCCAGGCCCGCCACGGACGCAACGAGCAGGCCCGGATTGATCACCCGGTGAGTCCGCCGGGCCAGCCACCGCTGCGCCAGGAAGAGCCCGATGGTGACGATGACGGCGACGACCAAAGCGCTATAGGGCACCGCCGTCGCCTGCTGATCGGCGACGGCGAGCTGCGCGTTCTCCTGCGCATAGACAGCACTAGCCGCAGGCAGAAGCGTGCCGCGCATGAAGCCTGAGGCCTCGCGCAGGTAGGCCGCTCCCAGCGGATAGCCGTATCGGTTGTCAGCGCGGGCGGTCTCGATAGAGCCCGTATAGACCGGCAGGCCGGCCGACAGGATGGCGAGCTGCCTCCCGGCGGCCGACTGTCCCGCCGCTGCCGTGGCTGCCTCCAGCTGCCGAGCCGCCTGGGCGATGTCGGCCTGATACCTGCGTCGCAGCGCAAGCGGCTCCTGGCCACCGGATAGGAAGGCGGTCGCCTCGGTAGCGTCGGCGTCAGAGAGCGACCGGTAGATCCGCTGCGCGTCAAGGCTGAGGGGCTCGCTCACCGCGCGCACGTTGCTGGCGGCGGACGCGTGCCCGGCCACTGACCAGGTGGCGATGCCGCCCCAGAGCACGGTGAGCGCCAGCAGCGTCAGCAGCAGCAGCCGGAGCTTCGCGTGCGTCGTGCCCGCCGCCAGCGTGCCGCGCAGGCCTCGCGCCGGGTGCGCTGGCGCGACCGCGACGCCCGTCGTCATCGTCGCTCGCAGATCCAGCGCAGGATTACAGCACAGCGCAGCACCCGAGATCCCGCCCCTTCAACACCACCGGACTTAGTGCCCGTCCCCACCGACGCGGGATTCTCGGCAAGTATGTAGCGGAATGGCGCGCTGTCGCAACACGGCTTTACCCACGGCATTACCCACGGATTAACGCCCCGATGACCCGCCTATCCGGCTAGCCCAGGAGCCGGGCGGCGAGTGCCTGCTGCCAGACCGGGCTGTCGTCAAAGTGGTTGTCGTACCGGTCCTGCACCTCGAGGATGCTCTCGAGCGGCGCTTCGCCCGTCCCGATGCGCTGCAGGTGGCGGAAGTACTCGAAGCGCTCGACGCCGGGAGTGATGACGATCCACAGGTCGGCATCACTCTTCGAGGCGGCGGCGAACGCGTGCACCGTCCCGGCCGGGACGACCACTAAGTCCCCTGCGCTCACGGTGAGGACGCGCTCGCCCGCCAGCATCTCGGCCGCGCCGGACACGACGTAGAACAGCTCGCTCGAGCCGTTGTGGTGATGCGGTGTCGCGCCGGGCGCCCCGCCCCGCAGCGTGATCCGCTGACAGCTCAGCGCGCCGCCAGTGGCGCTGCTATCGGCGTACAGGCGGCCGGTGGTCGGCCCGCCGCCGAAGATCTCCGCGTCTGCCTCGCGCACGACCACGACATCGTGTGACGGAATGACGCTGGACATGGTCCTCCTTGCTGTATCACTCGCCGCAGGCGGCACGGGTGAGCTCGGCTAGCCAGTCCGCGAACCCATCGGTGCCCGCGATCACCTGATCCGCGGAGGCTAGCAGCTCCGGGTCGGTTTCCGCACCGTGGTGGACGACCAGGCCGTATCCGCCAGCGTCGCGCACCACCCGAAGCGCCGGCAGGTCGCCCAGATCGTCGCCTGCGTAGACAGTCACCACGGGGCGAGCCTCGCGGATCAGCGTCGCCACCGCCGAGCCCTTATCGACGTCGATGGGCGGCCGCAGCTCTACGACCAGCTTGCCTGGCTCGAGACGCAGGCCGGTAGACGCCGCCACCCGGGCCGTGGCGCTCTGCACCTCGGCGGCTGCGGTGGTCGGGTCCGCAGCCTGCCGCCAGTGCACCGCCACCGAGGCAGGCTTGGTCTCGATCCGCACTCCTGGCAGCGCCCCTGGCAGGCCGGACAGCTCGTCGCGGGCCTGAGTGACGGCCGCGAGCCACTGGGCGGCCGCGGGGGATAGCTCCACGTTCCCGTCCCTGACCTGTTCCATGCCGTAGGACCCCAGCAGTCGGATACCCGGCACGTGCACCTTGCTCGCCAGGAAGCTGGCCGGCCGGCCGGAGACGACCGCCAGCGTGCCGAGCGATGCGGCAAGCTGTGCCAGGCTCACAGCCGCTCGCTCCGGCATCGCGCTCGTCTCGGGGTCCTGGACAATGGGCGCGAGCACGCCGTCGAAGTCAAGCACGAGCGCCCCAGCTGAGGGCTGAGTCGCGAGCGCCTCGATTGCGGTAGGCCGAGAGGCCATCTCACCCTCCGAACCGATCATGTAACGCAGGTCATACTATTTCACGCATAAAGTGGTGGTACCGGGCGTTTACATTGGGTAACAACTGCACCCAGCTCTGAGATGGTTGCCCCCGGGCAACGCGTCGCCCTGCCCCGCGGCACATCCCGCGCTCCCGCCGCGGCCAGGTCATGTGCCTCCGGCTGGCGCCCTGGGCCCCGCCGAAGCTCCCGGCCCGACCGAAGGCACATCGTGGCTCAGCGCTACCAGTCCCGCCATCGCTCATCAGCCGCCACGCCCCGCACGTCATCGGCCGGCACGCCCCGCACGTCGTTCCGCGGCACGGGCCGGCCGTCCTGGCTGAGCTTCTCCTCCGCCGCCGCCATCGCCGCCGCCGCGGCGGTGGCCAGCGGCGTCATCGCCGGACCAGATCGCGCGCTTGCAGTAACCGGTCACCCCACCACCGTGGCAGACGTCAGCCAGAGGCACCCTGGCAGGCCCGCCCACGGCGCCTCCATTCTGGGTGATTACGAGGCGTCGGCGGAGACCATTAAGGGGATCGCGGCACCGGACGCCATGGCGGCCGCTGCGCCGGCAATCGCCGCGGCGCCTGCGATCGCGGCCTGGCCAGCGGAGCACGCGCATCGCCACGCGGGCCACCAGGCCAGCCCGGCCAAGTCCTCGCCGGGCAGCAACGCGGCGAGGACTGCGGGCCAGTCGGCGACAGGCCAGCCGGCCGCGTCAGCATCACCGCCGGCGCCCCAGCCTCCGGAGCAGCCGCTGCAGATCTACGATTCGGTCACGCCGGCTGCGATCCCGGCCGGGAACGTGATCGCCACGTACGCCACCGGCAAATACGCCGTCCCGGCGGCGGCTGTGGCGGGCCGCCCGACAATCTGGATCGACTGCTGGGGAACCGATCCGGGCGCCTCGGTCCTCGACATCGAGCCCGGTGATGCAACCCCCGCGACGGCGGCGACCTGGGTGGCCCAGAAACTGGGCAAGGACCCCAGCGCCAGGGCCCGGCTCTACACCATGCGCGCGGAGTGGCCGGCCGTGCAAGCGGCTATCTCGACGCTGCCGTCGTGGATGCAGGCACAGGTTCGTTACTGGATCGCCGATCCGACGGGCGTTCCGCACATGGTGCCCGGAGCCAACGCCACGCAGTGGTACTGGGGCCAGAACTACGACATCTCGACCGCGACCCCCGGCTTCTAGGTCGCGTGCGCCTCGCCGTAGTGCTCGGCCAGGATGTCGTCCCCGAAGTCGCTCCGCGGCCGGCGTAGCACCGTGTGCGCGTGGTTGCCGTCGTCGGTGTTGTCGTACTCGATGAGCAGGTCATCGCCCTGCACTCGGTAGTAGTACCGGGTACCAGGCGTCGCCGGGCCCTCCCACGCGAAGTAGAGCTCTGACCCGGCGATCCGGTCTGCCTCACGGTCGGCCAGCTGGGGCACCAGCCGGTCGAGGTACAAGGCGACCAGTTCCTCCAGCAGCGCTCGCGCCGTGAGGCCGAGACCGGCGGCGGGGACACCTAGCGGCTGCAGCTCGGGCTGGGCGCGGGGCTGGGTCGCGGTCCGGATGTCGGCGGGCGCCTCGCTGGCCACGACAGCCACGGACCGGCCGGCCGGCCCGAGTTCCTGAAGGAGGGCCAGGCCAATGTCTTCCTCCGGGGCCAGCGGCCTGGACACCGTATGGCCGCCGTACCTGATCCGCGCCGGGTTGGCGCCGAGGAACACCGGGGTCGGTGACACCGCATCGCCGAGCACCGTCATCGTGACCGACACGTGGTGGCCCTCGAACCGCCACGACCAGGCGTCACCGGCGGTCGGGTCACCGAAGACGGATACCCAGTAGCCACCGATGTGCCGGCGCAGCGCGCCTGCTTCCCGCCGATCGAGGACCTCCTCGAGCGCCACGATCGCCATGGCCTGCGCGAACGCCCGGTCGCTGAGCGCGGTCGCCAGCAGGCGATGGGCAGCCTTGCGGGCATCGGGGCTCAGCACGGCCAGGCACGCTCCCGGCCGGTCTTCTGGTCGGTACTCGATCCAGCGGCGCGCAGCGTCGTCGGTGAACGGCAGCGATCCGAGCTGGCGCTCCTCGTCGTCAAGCTGGCCGAGCAGGGCCGTCGCGGCCCGTCGCATCTGCGCGGCTACCGTGTCATCGGTCATAGTTCTCAGAATCTCACGCCGACCTCGTCGGCGCGCGCCAGCAACTCAGCCGGGTCGGCGTAGACGCGGTAGGCACCCGCCCGCTCCAGCTCCTCGCGCCCGTACCCACCGGACAGCAGCCCGATGCCGAGTGCGCCGGCTCGCCGGGCCGCCAGCAGGTCCCAGACACTGTCACCCACGACCCAGGAGTGGCCAGGGTCCACGCCGATCAGGGCGGCGGCGGCAAGGAACAAGTCGGGGTCGGGCTTGGCGTGCTGCACCATATCCCTGGTGACCATCGCGGTGTCGCCGGGAAGGCCGAGGATGCCCAGCCCGGTCTCGGCCATTACTCGCCGGCCGCTCGTCGCGATGGCCCACGGGACGCTCAGACCGGTCAGAGCCGCGAGCAGCTCGCGGGCGCCGGGCAGCGGCCGCACCGAATCAACCTGTGCCAGGTACTCGGCCGCGTGGTCCTGCTGCAGCAGTTCAATGTCAGCCGCCGACAGCGACCGGCCGGTCTCCCGCAGCAAAGCCGATACGAAGAGGCCGCCACTCATGCCGATACGGCGGTGGATCCGCCAGACGGACAGGTCGATGTCTAGTTTGGATAGCGCGGCACGCCATGCGATGACGTTCTGGTAGACGCTGTCGATCAGCGTGCCGTCGAGATCGAAGAGAAATGCCGCTGGCGCTGGCTCAGCCTGCCCTGCCGTGATCACCAGGCAACATTAGTGCCGACGCCGCGGGCCTGAGTCACCACTAACTGGCTTGAGGCCTTGACCGCCACCTCGTACAGCTCGAGGAGGCGAGAGCTGAAGCGGGCGGCGTAGGACACCGACGCGGTATAACCGCCCTGCTGGTAGCCGCCGATCACCCCGATCACCACCGCCGCGCTTCCTGTCGCCGCGTTTCCCCCTGATCCGGCTGGGACTTGCAGAGCCAGCAGCGGGCTGCCGCTCGTGCCATCGGTGAAGCCATCACAGTCGAACTCGAACTGCGTGGCGCTGAAGGCAGTCACGGTGTTCGTGCAGCTGACCGGCGTATCTTCGATGTCCGGGTAGCCGGCCACGACGACTGTTCGGCCGGCGGGCTGGCCAGTGCCGACGATCTCGCCGCCGGTGAGGCTCTGTACCGGAACCCTGGTTCCGCGCTGGCTCACCACCAGGAAGGCGAAGTCGTCGTCGGGATCACCCGACGCTAGCCAGGGCTGGTCCTCGATCACCTTCGTCACGGTCCAGAGTCCGTAGGGGGCAAGCCCGGCCGAGTAACCAGGGACGAAGGCGACGTGGCCCAGGCGCTGCCCCTGCATGCAGTGAGCTGCCGTCACGATCAGGTTTCCGGTCGGGCTGTCGACGACGCTGGCCGTGCAGAAGTGATTCTTGAGCTGCCCGGATGGGCTCAGGCTGAACAGCGCGCCGACTGTGGACGTCTGACCGAAGGCCTCAAGGTCACCTGGCAGCCTCGTCGCGCTCCGGGCAGGTGGTGTCGTCACGATTCCGATGACCATCGCCGCTAGGCCGGCCACCGCCAGGACCAGGGCCGCTGGCCAGACCCTGCCCAGCCGCATCGGCCCTCCTCCATGCTCGGCCGGGGGGTCCGGGCCGAAAAACGGCCCTGGTTCCCGGTCGTCACACCGCGGTCCGGCGCGACTAAGTCACGATAAGGTTACGGACCTGTGGAGAAGCCGGAAAAGATCTGAGCATCGCCACAACGTACCCGGGCACTAGCCTGAGTCCAGAGTGACCGATTAGCACGGTATTGTCCAGTCGGCGCTATGCCCGAAGCCGCCCTGCGGCGAGAGCGGCGGTGGATGACCGGAACAGGGTTTCCTGGGCGATACCAGCGCAGAGAATGCCGTCCCGGCTGAAGATCCGCCCGGAGTAGGTGGCACGTCCGCCGAAGCCGGCCTCCGGCTGAAGGTCCATCAGCACCCAGTCGTCGAGCGCGACCGGGCGATAGAGCCACAGCGAGTGGTCGATGCTGGTGAGGGGACCGCCGATGACGATACCCGGGACCGCGGAGTGACCGGTGAACAAGTCGGAGACGTACGTCAGGGCGCAGGCGTGGAGGATGTCGCTGTCCAGCGGGTGCCGTGAGCGCAGCCAGACCCGCGCTGGCCACTGCTGGCCGGGCTGAGGCTGCGTCGGGATCCTTAGCTGCACAGCGTGCATGGGCATGCGGATGTCGGTGTCGGGCAGGTTCTCCGGCGGCTCGACCTGCGGCGCCGCGTGGGCTTGATAAACCGGGCCCTCCTCCGGCTGGTGGAAGGACGCGGCCATGTTGAAGATGACCTTGCCGTTCTGCACCGCGATCACCCGGCGGTTAGAGTAGGAGCCGCCGTCGCGGTCCCTGCTGACCGTGAGCAGCACCCGCTGCGAGGCATCGCCCCTGGTCAAAAAGTAGCCATGCAGGGAGTGCGGGTGCCGGTCAGCTGGCACGGTCTCGGCTGCGGCCCTGAGGGCCTGGGCGGCTACCTGGCCGCCGAACAAGCCAGTCGGCTCGCCGCTCACGACCACGGTTCGGAACAGGTCGTCCTCGATCCGCTCCAGCGTCAGCAGCTCCGGCAAGCCCGTATCGGCTGTGCCCACGACGGGCTGCGCGGGGCTGGCCATGGCGCATTGATATCACACCTGTACCGGGCCGCTGACCGGCGTCGCGGCGGCTCAGCCGGTGTTCTGCAATCCGGCCGCGACCCCGTTGACGGTCAGCAGCAGGAACCGTTCCAGTTCGGCGCGCTCGTGCTGGTCGGTGCTGGCGCGCAGCGCGGCGAGCGCCCGCAGCTGCAGGTGCGACAGCGCGTCCACATATGGGTCGCGGAGAGCGACGGCGCGTGCGAGCACGGCGCGGTCGGCGAGCAGCCGGTCGTGCCCGGTGACCTCAAGGACAAGCCTCCTCGTCAGGTCGTACTCGTGCAGCATGCGCGCGCTGAGCGCATCGTCCCCGCCAAGGGCGAGGTACCGGACCGCGACACGCCGGTTTGTCTTCGCCAGGCTCATCTCGGCGTTGTCCAGCATGACCGCTAGCAGCGGCCAGTCGCGGTAAGCGGCCTGGACCGCGGCCATGCCGCCGGGGCCGGCGATCGCCGCCGCGAGACCGCTGCCCAGCCCGTACCAGCCCGGCAGGTTAATACGCGTCTGCGCCCAGGCGAACACCCACGGGATGGCCCGCAGGTCGGCGAGCCCGGACGGCGCTGCCAGCCCCCGGCGCGGCGGCCGGGAGCCCAGCCGCATCCCGCCAAGCTCTCCCAGCGGGCTCAGCCGGGCGAACCATTCCGCGAAGCCGCCCGCAGTGACCAGGTCGCGGTAGGCGCGCAGCGCGCCGCCCTCCAGGAGGTCCGCGACGCCCGTGAACGGTGCCGCCGGGTCGCCGGTGGCGTGCGACGGGTGGCCGGCTGCGGACGCCAGCAGGACGGCCGACGTGACCTGCTCCAGGTGCCGCTGGCCGATGATGGGATTCCCGTAGCGGGCAAAGATGACCTCACCCTGCTCGGTGACCTTGAATCTGCCGTCGACCGAGCCGGGCGCCTGGGCGCGTACCGCGCGTCCAGCCGGGCCCCCGCCACGGCCAAGGGCTCCGCCGCGCCCGTGGAAGAGCACCAGCGCGACATCCCGGCTCGCCGCCCAGCACGCGAGATCCTGCTGTGCTCGGTACAGCCGGAGCGTGGCGCTCACCATGCCGAGCTCCTTGGCCGAGTCCGAGTAACCGAGCATCACCTCAAGACGCCGGCCGCCAGCGGGGAGGCGCTCCGCGACGGGTGCCAGCGTGATCATGTCGTCCAGAGTGCGCACCGCACTCGCCAGATCATCGCCGGTCTCGAAGAGCGGGACCACGTCCAGCACCGGCGGATCGCCCGGGCAGGCATACTCGGCCAGTTCGTACACCGCTGCGATGTCGGCCGCCGACGTCGTGAAGCTGACGACGTAGCGCGGGCACGCCTGCGCGCCATACCGCTGCTGGATCGCTTTGATCGCGGCCATCGTCGCCAGCGCCTCTTCGGTCTGCGCGGACCGGGGCCCGCCCGCTCGCAGCTCGCGCAGTGCCGCGGCGTGGACGGCGCTGTGCTGACGAACCTCCAGCTCGGCCAAGTGAAATCCGAACGTCTCGGTCTGCCAGAGGAGGTGCTGCAGCTCGCCGAACGCCTGGCGCCTCGCGCCCGCCTCGACAAGCGCGTCTTGCGCTAGCCGCAGGTCGGCGAGGAACTCCGCGGCCGATGCGTAACCGGGGATAGCCGCGGCCGAGCCGAGCCGGGTGGCCTGCAGGCGCTGGGCGGCATACAGCAGGAAGGCGCGAAAGGGCTCGCCAGGCGCGTGGGAAAGGAGATCGCCGACCACCGCGGGGTGGGCGAGCCGAGCCGCATCCAGCGCCGCTACCAGCGCGGAGTAGGACGGAGCCGGGCCGGCCGGGCCGTCCCGTGACGGGTTCGCATCCACCAGCCCTGCGTCGATGGTCAGCGACCGGCCGATCCGGATAGTGGCGTTCTCCAGTGCCCGCAGCGCGTGGTCGGCGTGGATGTCCGCCGCTTGCTCGGTGACGGCAGCCGTCACGGTCGGGTTTCCGTCGCGGTCAGCGCCGATCCAGCTGCCGAACCGGAGGAACGCGGGCGCCGCGGGCGGCACGGCGCCCGACTGCTCACCGAGCAGCGCCCGGTCGAGTGAGCGGTAGACGCTCGGCGCGAGCCGGAACAGTGTCTCGTCGAAGATCGCGGTTCCGGACCTCACCTCATCCAGCGGCTGCATCCCGACGCTCCGCAGCGCCGACGTGCGCCACAGCAGGTCGATCTCCTCACGGAGCCGGCGGAGTGCCTCAGCCCGGCCGGAAGCGCCAGCCTCGCCGCTGTCCAGCAGATCGAGTTGCGTGCCGATCCGGCGCAGGGCCTCGGTGACGGCACGCCGCCTGGCCTCGGTCGGATGCGCAGTGAGGACTGGATGCACCTCGAGCCGGGCCAGCAGCCGGGCACGAGCATCGACGCCGATGCCGGCGCCGAGGCTGTCTGCGGCGGCGGCCAGCGATTCACGCACCAGCTCGGTGCCGGTGTCGCGTTCGCGCAGGGCACGAATCCGCTGGTGCTCCTCGGCGAGGTTGGCCAGGTGGAAGTAGACCGTGAAGGCCCGCGCGACCGCTTCCGCTCTGCTGGCCGACCAGCTGGCCACGAGCGCCGCCGCGTGGGCGTCAGCCGCGTCAGCCGCGGCGCCGTCAGCGGCGGCGTGGTTGCCATCGGCGCTGTCGTGGCGCCGCGCATTGATCACCCGGCGTCGGAGATTCTCGACGTCGTCGAGCAGTTCCCTGCCGTATGACTCGCGGATAACCTGCCCGAGGATCTCGCCGAGCAGCCGGACGTCCCGCCGCATCGCTGCCGGAACCTGCCTGGAGTCGGTCCTGCGGCGGTCGGCATTCGTCACCAGGCAAGCCTAGACAGTGATCGTCAGTGCCTTCTCAAACCAGTGATGCGCGTACCGCTCAGCGTTGAATGGCCTGACTTCGCGGTAGCCGGAGGACCGGTACAGGCTGATCGCCTCGGCCAGGGCCCGGTTAGTCTCGAGTCGCACGACGACCGCACCATGAGCGAGCGCGCGTGCCTCAAGCTCGGCCAGGAGCCGCCGGCCAAGACCGAGCCCGCGTGCCCCGGGGCCCACCCACATCCGCTTGATCTCGGCTGGCGCGTCGGGATGGAACTTCAGTGCACCGCATCCGACCGGCTCGCCATACAGGGTGGCAAGCAAGAAGAGCCCGGCAGGCGGAATCATCTCTCCCTCCTCCGCCGGGTTGCTGAGCCCCGGATCGAACCCGGCCTCGAACCGGTCGGCCAGCTCGCGAAAATAGGCGAGCAGGCATGACCGCGCGGCTGAGCTCCCGGGGTCCGCCGTGCCGATGCTGATCTGGGACGCCGTCAGGAGCCGCTCAACGTCGGCCATCGCGGAAACGAGCCGCGCCTGCTGGGCGTCGGTGAGTACGTCCAGCGTGGACTCCGCCGCCGCGTCGGACCGCCGGTCGAGTTCCGCCCGCTCGGACAGGCCGACAGGAGTGAGTCGTGCCACGCGCACCCGGCGATCGGTGCTGGCTGGCTCGATGGTCACCAGGCCGTCTTGCTCGAGGGACCGCAGGAGCCGACTCAGGTAACCCGAGTCCAGGCCCAGTCGCAGTCGCAGTCGCCGCAGGTCGCAGCCTTCCGGACCGATCTCCCAGAGCAACCGCGACTGCCCGAGCGGTCGGGCGCGGCCGAGGAACTGCTCGTGCAGGACGCCGGCCCGCTGGGTGACGGTCCGGTTGAATCGCCGGACCTGCGCGACCATCGCGGAATCCATTCTCTGACTTTAGTCAGAGAACTCAGCGGGCCGCTTGATTCCCCGGCGACTCAGGCGTGCCCGGTGCCGAGGCGCCGTGCGGCACGATCGTCAGCTCCTGCGTCCGCCGCTCCGGGACGGGCCTGCCGACGATGGCGTAGACATCTGTGCCGTCCACCGTTTCCCGTTCGAGCAACAGCGCCACGATCTGACCGAGTTCGTCATGATGGGAGCGGATCAGCGATACCGCGCTCTGCTCGGCATCCCGGAGCAGCCTGGCCACCTCGGCGTCGATGGACGCCTGCGTAGCCTCGGCGAACGGTCGGCTCGACAGCCCGCCGCCGGCACCGTCGCCAAGGAACACCGACCCGCCTTGCGGATAGCCGACCGGCCCGAGCTTGTCGGACAGCCCGAATTCCCGCACCATCTTGGTCGCCAGGTCGGTGGCCGATGCCAGGTCGTTGGCAGCGCCCGTCGAGCCCTGGCCCAGCTCAACGAGCTCGGCAGCCCGCCCGCCCAGCCGGACGGCCAGCGACTCGGTCAGGTAATCCTGCCCGTACAGGTGCCGCTCGTAGAGCGGTAGCTGCTGGGTCACGCCGAGCGCCTGCCCGGCCGGCAGGATGGTCACCTTGGCGACCGGGTCGGCGTGGTCGGAGAGAGCCGCAACGAGTGCGTGGCCGGCCTCGTGCACCGCCACCGCGTGCTTCTCCTCAGGCAGCAGCACGTTGGAGCCTTCGCGCCGGCCAAGCAGGATACGGTCCCTGGCGTCGTCGAAGTCGGACGCCGTCAGTACCTCGCGCTTGTCGCGAACTGCGAAGATTGCGGCCTCGTTGGCCAGGTTGGCCAGGTCCGCGCCGGAGAAGCCCGGCGTGCCCCGTGCCACGACGTTCAGATCCACGTCAGGACCGAGTTTCTTGTCGCGGCAGTGAACGGCAAGGATGGCGGCCCGCTCGTCCAGCGTCGGCAGCGGGATGACCACCTGCCGGTCGAACCGGCCCGGCCGCAACAGCGCCGGATCGAGCACTTCGGGCCGGTTGGTGGCGCCGAGTACCACGATGCCGGACCTCAGGTCGAACCCGTCTAGCTCGGACAGCAGCTGGTTGAGGGTCTGTTCCCGCTCGTCGTTGGCGACGACCGTGCCCGAGCCGGCCCGGCGCTGCCCGATCGCGTCGATCTCGTCCACGAAGATGATGGCCGGAGCCGCCTTCCGGGCCTCGCTGAACAGGTCCCGTACGCGGGCCGCGCCGACGCCGACGAACATCTCGACGAAGCTCGAGCCGGCGACCGAGAAGAACGGCACCGAGGCTTCGCCTGCCACCGCCCTCGCCAGCAGCGTCTTGCCGGTACCGGGCGGGCCGACCATCAGCACGCCCCTCGGCGCCATCGCGCCGGCCCGCTGGTAGCGCTCCGGGCTGCGCAGGAAGTCGACGACCTCGCTGATCTCCGCTTTGGCGCCCTCGTACCCGGCCACGTCGGAGAAGCGCGTCTGCGGCCGCTCGGCATCGAACACCTTGGCCCTGGACCGGCCGACGCCCATCACGCCCTGCAGCGAGCTACCCGTGGTGCGTGCCATCCGGCGGAACAGCAAGATGATGATCGCGAATGGGAGCACCAGGAAGAGCAGGATATTGAGCAGCAGGCCGCCGATCGAGCTAGACGGCGCCTGATAGGTGACAGCGACCCCGGACGTCTTGAGGCTGTTGGCCAGCGGCGTGCCCGGTGTGATCGGCGGCGTCACGGCCGTGAACTGCTTGCCGTCGGCCAGCGTGCCGGTCACCGTCACGTTGGCGCCTTCCGACGGCGGGCTCGGGATGGTCACGCTCTTGACCTTGTGCGCGGCCACGTCGCCGGAAAACTGCGAGAAGTTCAGTGACTGCGTCGGCGTGGTGTGCACGAACGCCGGAACTATCCAGATCAGGATGAGCAGCAGCCAGAACAGCCAGAGCCAGTGCCGCCAGCCGGGCGGCCTCGGCGGGGCTGTGCTGACGGGCTTGTCGCCGGGCGGTGGCGCCGCCGGAGTTTTACTCATGAGCCATTCTTACGCGACCCATGGCGCACTCGCGCCGACCTGCGCCGCCGCGTACTAGGCCGCCAGGTCCGCGACCCGCTGGCCGGCGCGACGGGGGAGCGCCGGTCGGCGAGGTCTCGGCGGGCGATCTGCGCCCAGCTTCGCGCGCATCAGGGCGCGGCCGCGATGAACCCGCGACATCACCGTACCGATCGGGATGCCCAGCATCTCCGCGATCTCGTGGTACTGGTAATCCTCGATATCTGCGAGGTAAATCACGGTCTTGTAAGGCGTGGGTAGCTCGGCGAGCGCCCGGACCACGGCCGAGTCACCCATGTTGCCGAGCGCCTCCGCCTCTGCTGACCTGGCGGCGGCCGCGGTGGCATGGCTGCCCGCGTCCTGTTCCGGGGCCAGGAACTCGGCCGGCCTGCGGCTCCGCCGGCGGCAGCCGGTGTAGAAGGTGCTGACCATGATCCGGTACAGCCACCCGCCCAGATTCGTGCCGGGAGTGAACTGATCGAACTTCACGTACGCCCGGGTGATCGTCTCCTGAACCAGATCCTCTGCATGACCGTGGTCATGAGTGAGCCGGTACGCAGGCGGGTAGAGCTTGCGGATATAGGGGATGGCTTCCCGCTCGAATCGTTCGCCCGTGCAGGTGGGGGCGTCTGCCGTGGCGTGCATGCGTTGACCTCCTTGGGGGTACTGGGGGGTACCAGGGGGCAGCGGTTACTACGGCGTAACTACTAGTCAGTAACGATTCCGCAGTAGTGCTGTGCTGCGCATCGGGCGGAACCTGAGTTAACGCGAGTTGTCACTTGAGTTAACTGACGGCCAAGCAAGTCACAGCCGCATAGCGTGCTAAAACACGAAGATTCCGGGCGGCGTGAGCGACCAGCTCGCGTCTTCCCTGCTGACCGGTCTTCATGACCAATTTGGCCACGTGTGTCTCGACGGTCTTCGCCGAGATGTACAGCCGCGCGGCAATCTCGGCGTTGGAGTAGCCGCGCGCCACCAGCAAGTAGACGTCCATCTCACGGCTGGTGACGCCCAGGCGCTGCAGCTGCGCCGGGACATGAGCGTTGCCCCGCCCTGACCGGGGCACCGGTACGCCGGCTCGCCGCAGAATGCCGCGGCACGCCGAGGCGAGCTGAGCGTGGCCGGTCCGATCGAAACCAGCAGCCGCCTCCTGCATCCATGCGATGGGATCGCCCCAGCCGTCGTCGAGGGCTGAGAGGGCCACTAGCCTCCGAGCGAGGAAGTTCCACCAAGGTGCAAAAGGTGCGAACGCCGCGGCACCGTCGGCAGCCAGGGACGTCGCACGGTCCCGTTGGCCGGCCCGCCCGGCCAGTACCGCCTCGGCATACGCCAGGCAGCCACGGTTCCAGCTGACCGCGGCGCCCATCAGCCGGGCTTGCTCGATTGCGGTCGCAGCGTCGCCGCCGGTGCTGGCCGCCAGCAACGCGCGAAGGCCCCAGGACCGCCCCCGGGCCACGAGCGGAACCTGGACAGGCGAGTAGAAGCCGCGCGACATTCGTGGCGCACTGAGCATCTGAGCTGCGTACTCATCCGCACTGGCGATGAGCCGCGCGGCGCGCGGCACGTCATCACGAAACAGCGCGGCCACGACCCGAAGCTGGCACGCGCTTGTCAGCATGACCTCGGGATCGCCCGGACTGACAGCCTCAGCCCGCCGCGTCGATTGCTCCGCGGCCCGGCCGTCCCGCTGGATGCCGTAGGCCAGCGCCTGGAGGCTGATCGCCATCGCCTCGATCCGTCGGGATCCGATGCGCCGCGCTCCTGTCTCGCACCGCTGCGCGGTAGTGAGCGCCTTATCGGGGTCCTCACCCAGGCTCCACAGGTTGGCCAGCTGCAAGTCGATGAGGGTGGCGATCGTGAACAGGCCGCCCTGGACCGCGAGCCGCCTGACCTCGGTTAGCTCGTCGGTCTGCAGGCTGACCAGCATGTCGATGGTGGCTAGGTCATGCAGCATCCTGATCCGCCACACGCCGAGGCCGGCCCTATCGGCAACCTTCAGGCCGCGTTCGAACAGCTCCCTTGCCGTCCTTGGGTCTCGGATGCGTTCGCGCCGCCCGAGCACGCACAGCGACTCCAGGCTGACGTCGGCCGCCCAGCCCGCCAGCCCCGCGGCCTCCGCGGCCGCGAGCGCCCGGCGCGCGAGTGTCTCGGCGCGGTCCAGCTCGCCGGCGACGAGTGCATATCGCGCCTCGACGGCGTCGACCCGGCTCACCAGCTCAGGCTCGTCGAGTTGCCTCGCGATGGCGCTCGCCGCGACGAGGTGCGCCGCCGCGGCGTCATGATTGTCCTGCGGGCGGGTGCTCGCCGCCCTGATCCTGATGAGCGCCTCACGCCGTGGGTCAGCGGCACCGAGTCTGCCCAGCGCCTCGCCGACCAGACGCTCGAGCTGGGCGTAGTCCCCAGATAGGGCGATCGCCTCCACCAGCGCTTCATCGATGTTGACGGCGAGCGGTGGGGCGCCGGGCGAGGAGTCGGCCACGAGCAGTCGCGCGTTCTGAAGGGTGCTGATCGCGCTAGTAACCGCGCCTTGCAGCAAGTCACGGCGGGCGGCGACGAGCAAGAGCCGGGCGGCTTCGCTCGGCTGGCCGGCTTCTTCGCGCAGCTCTGCGACCAGCTCACACCAGGCTCCTGGCAGGCCCTTGTGCGCGGATTCGATGGCGACCGCCGCCCTGGCCGACCGGCTGGCCAGCTCTGGCGGCAGCAGAGCGGAGACGATCGCGTCGCGGGTCAGGCTGTGACGGAACCGGAAGGCGCCGGAGTCACCGAGGACCGGCTCGATCAGCTGCAGGCCGTGCGCTTCGTGCAGCGCGTCGAGCACCTCGGCCTCACCGACCCCGGCGACTCTGGGCAGCAGGGTCCAGTCGAACTGCCGCCCGAGTATCGCGGCCGACACGAGTACGGTCCTGGCACTCGGCCCGAGCGCCGAGATCCGGTTGTGCACGGAGCCGACGATCGAGGACGGGACTCTGGTGACCACCTGGTCATCGACATGCCAGCCGTCGGGACCCGGCGTCAGCTGACCCGACGACCGCGCCGCGGCCAGGATCTCCTCGACGGCGAACGGAAGCCCGTCGCAGTCGGCCAGCAGCGCGCTGACGGCAGGCGGCACAGCAGTGACGCCCAGGCACGCCGCGGTCATCCGGGTGACCGCCTCGGCGTCCAGCCGCGGTACTTCGACCACGCTGGCGGCGCGCCGGGCAACGACGCTACGAAGCAGGTCGTGCGCCGCCGAGGGTGCGGTGTCCCGCGTCGTGACCATGCATGCCACGGAGGTCGAGCTGAGGTTGTCAGCCAGGTACTCGACGATCGCCACCGTCTCCGGGTCTGCCCAGTGCAGGTCCTCCAGGACGAGCAGACTGCCGGGCCACTGACTCAGCGACAGCATCCGCAGCAACGCCTCGCCAACGATCACCGGGGATACCTCGGCGTCACCGTCGGTTGGCCGGCTCCACTCAGGCACCAGGGTGCCCAGCGCAGGCCGGTAGTCGGCGATCCCTAGTGCGTCTGGCGCTACTCCGGCTCGAGCTGCGCCCAGCAGTGCCTCGCTGATGGGCCGGAATGGCACCGGTACGGATGACTCCGTCGCCCGCCCGGTCAGGACGAAGAACCCTCGCCCGGCCGCGGCCTCGGTGACCTCCCTGACCAGCCGGGATTTCCCGACGCCTGGGTCACCGGTGACGAAGACAGTACTGCCGTGACCCTGGCCGGCCGCGTCGAGGACAGCGGTCAGATCATCCTTCTCCGCGGCCCGGTCGATGAGGACCGGGCACAACATGGCCCCCATCGCCCAGATACTACAAGAGTTACTCCATAGTCACTAACAGTGATTTCCGCAGCTCGAAAGCCACCTTCAGAGTGGTGGTTGCGCCGTCAGACGTTGCCGATGAGCGACCCGACCGCGGCACACGACGCCTGGAAGTCCGGATTGTCGGATCCGAGGGCGCTGCTCGGAGTTCTCAGTGACGAGTCCTCTGAGCGTCGTCCCGTAGTTGGACGGCGCCAGCCCGATGAGCATGTTCACCCCGGCCACCTACAGATCAGACCAGGAGCGTGGCGGCGTCACTACAACCCAGCGGGGAACCCTGCACGCAGGCCAGCGGACAACTAATCTGGCGACCAGGTTTCGGCGCCGGTGACGGCTATGCGCCATTGGTCGTCCAGGAGCCGCGAAGCCTGGCACGCTAGCCAAATGGAGGTCATCTCCAAAAGCCCGCCATTGTGGGCCAGGATCACGGGCGTGCTGTTCTGCATCGGGGTGAGCGCTGTCTTTGTTGTGCCCAACACCCAGGACTACAGCAGCGGCCGCGCTTCG
>DASQIW010000169.1:0-24892 GCA_035631375.1 Streptosporangiaceae bacterium | reverse complement strand
CTTCCCTGACACGGAAGAGGCCACTGGTTCAATCCCAGTACCGCCCACCAGTTCAGAGGTAGTTTTCGGGGTGTTCGAACGGGTCGGTTCACCGGGGCAACTCGCGTCGTACGTCGTCGATCTTCCGAATTCGTGATGTCCGAGCGTACGGTGACGCCGTGGGTCATGAGGACATCTACGAATTCAGGCTGGTGGCCGCGGCCGGTCAACCGCCGATCTCGACTGAGAACTGGCTGGCGCTGCGGTCACTCATACTTGAGCTGCAGCCGGCTCGGTCGGCGGCGCTCGAAGGCGATCCGCCGCGGGCAATTCGGATTGAGGGACTGGGCGGGACTGAGGTTGCGCCCGGCTTGCTTACTGATCTTGAACGCCTCTCCATGACCTGTCTGCGTGTTGAGCTCGGGTCAAGGGTCGCTCGGCCGCGCACTGTTATGGGGCTGTGGCTCAGAGCCCTCATAATGCGCGACACCGCTCTCATCGAAGAGCTTGGCCGCCAGCTGAACGGAGGCCGGAGCGGCTGGAATGACGACGAGGCTGGCGTCATACAGGCCGCATGCGACCTGGCCGTGCGCAGTTATTTCAGACCTGGATATGACATTCGCGCCATCATCGAAGTGGTCTCGTTCATACGTGAGGCAGATCAATCAGGTGGGAGAGTCCCGCACGGGCAGCCGGAGATGGTGGCTGTAATCCGCCATGCGCTCGGCGAGACCAATGTGGACGTTAGGGGCATCAACGCTCAGGTAGCCTTCGAGGTCCAGATTGCAGTCACAGGCTTCATCGCCTGGAAGTCTGACTCCACCGAGCAACAGGTACATGAGCTAATTACCGAGGCCGAGCAGCTGGCGCTCTCGCGCGGCTGGGACCCTCCTATGGCTGCCTGAGCCCTCGGCGTCGCAAGCGATCGGCTCATGCTGCACCTTGACCCGCCGACCATCGCTTGGGTTATGGCGCCAGCGAGGAAGACGACCAGGACTAGCAGATGGCGGTCAGGTGACCGAAGGCGAAGTCTTCGACGAGTCCGGCAGCTGAATGCCGCGGGCGAGTACTGCGACGAACGTTACACCCAGATTAGCGAACAGCGAAGATATGGAAGATATTCTGACGTGCCGATGATAGCGAATTAGATGGCCTCGAATAACGCAAGCCCTGTCGCAGATCTTGTTATCGGCTGCATCGCTATTCTCGTTGGCCTTGGCCTTGGCCTGGACCTCAAGCAAATCTCGAGTACCATCCGGCAGAACAACGCAGGCTTTACACCCTGGGGTCGACGTCTTAGGAACTTGGGCGCGCCTAATCCGGTTCGCGTTGTGGGCTGCGGCTTCTTCTTGGTTGGCTTGATCGCGCTTATCTTGGGTCTTGTTCGCGCAATTTGATTTGGACCGCGCGACCACATGTCTCGCGAGATCACGAAAGCGAATTTCGGTGACTTGAGGGCGGCGGGTCACAGCCCGCCAGATGCCCAGCTAGGCGACGTCGACTCGAGCACGCCGCCGGGGGCAGGGCGTCCATGTCCACCCGGTTTACTGTCGGGTGAAGGCGTACTGCCTGCTCCAGTCATCTGGGTCGCCAAGGTAGTAGAACAGGGCCGGGCCGCCGGATAGACTGACAGTCTCTGCCTGCAAATCGAAGTTCTGGGTCGAGCCCGCAAAAGTGAAGATCACACTCTCCGGAGGGCCGCCGAACTCTCCTGGGCCAATTACCCACGTGCCGCTGCCGGACAGCGGGTTGTTGCCCAACAGCATGTCCGGGAAGTCAGTCGGCTGGCCGACATAGGAAGGCAAGCGGCTCGCGCTGAAGGTGCCGTCCGGCCCGACCACCAGCCTCGCACCGCCATTTCCCACCCAGGTTCCGATGACCTGGAGGCGCGTCGGCGAACTGATGACAGGGTCGGTGCCGTTGAAGTATGCAACGTTGAAATCTATGAAAAGCCCGATCCCGGCCAGTGAAACCACCAAAGGCCACACCCTCACCGCCCTGCCGAGCCGACCCACATTGCGGGGGACCAAAAAGGCGATCGAGCCGACGAGAAGCAGGCCTAGCATGACGGTGATCCCCAGGTCAAACAAGCCGAAGGCCACCACAACGTCAGCTTAATGTCAGCCAGGTGTGGCAGCTTCGTTCCCGCACGAACAAGCCTTTAGAACATCTGCAATTGATCGGCGCCGATCGGGGACAGGCTACAAAGCGGAAGCCCACCGCCGCGAAGGTAGACCTCCAGCGGCGCTTTGTTGTCCCGCTCCCGGCCACCGTGTCTAGGCCGGTCGGTGCGGTCGCGTCGCATGCGCTTCGCCGAGCCTAGACACGGCACCCGCTCGCAAAGGATCGGCGCTTATCGGGAAGACGGGGGAGAACGGTAGCCGGGAGACCCGGCTAATGACATGCCATGCAGTTCCCAGACCTGCACCATGCGCGGCATCCCGACGAGCGTGAAGGGGTCAGCCGCGAACGCGTACATGCCGGTGATGATCGCGTCGGCCTCTTGACTGGTGGTCAGGCCATAGCGAAGCACGGCGGGCCGGATCCGCTCCATCGTCACCGCCGTCATGTGCTTGTGCGGGCCGCTGGCGTGCACGGGCTGGAACACGTTCCAGCCGACGTCGCCAAGGCCAGCCGCCAGTACCATCGCGGGCAGCCGACGGCCGAGGTCAGCATCGCCGCCGCCGCGGCGCACCACCTCGGTGTACAGCTCGACGAACCGGGCGTTGGCCGCATTAAACGGGTGGCAGTAGGAGCCGGAGTGGTCGGTGTCCTCGACCACGATCCGGCCGCCGGGCCGGACCAGCCGCCGCATCCTGACCAGAAGATCTTCTGGGTCGCTGAGATGTGATAGTAGGAACCGCGCGTAGACCAGGTCAAATGGCCCGCCGTCGAAGGCGCGGACGTCGGTGGCGTGGTACTCGACGTTACCCAGGCCCGCGTCCTTGGCGTCCTGGCGCGCCAGCTCCAGGACCTGCGGGTCGAAGTCGACCCCGGTCACCGACCCATTCGGGCCGACGATGCGGGCCATGTCCAGCACGACGTTGCCGCCGCCGCAGCCCAGATCCAGGCACCGGTCGCCGCGGTGCAGCCCGGCGTCGTCCAGCAGCCGTAGTGTGGTGGGCCGCATGATCTCCGCGAGCAGGTCCAGCCTCCGCTTGCCCTGTTCGCCGCCGGTAATCGTGTACGACCCGCGCGATGCGCCCATGCCCGTGGCCACGGTGGCTCCCCTCCCGCCGCTGGGGGCGCCGGGCATCCGGTCACACCGCCGCAGGCCACGATCGACCCCATGGCACTCGTGAGGCCTAGAACATACCCAGTGCTCCGGTGCCCTCCCGCGATTGCCGACGGCTGGCCTCACGCCAAGCGAAACGCCGACCACCAGGTCTGTATGACGAAACGTGATACAATCTTGGCCATGTCGTCTGCTATCAGCGTTCGCCTCGACCCAGAGGCCATGAAGGCGCTCGCCCAGCTGGAAGCCACAGGTGTCAGTAGGTCTGAGGCGATCCGACGCGCCATCCTCGACAGCGCAAGCCGCCTTCGGCGACGTGCTGACCTAGCTGCCGAAGTCGCGGACCTAGAAGCCGACGAGGACGACCGGCGCGAGATGCTCGAGGTCGCTGCATTCATGGAGAGCATGCGTGCTCCGCGGTGACGTATACGTGTTTCGTCCTCCTCAAGGCACCGGTCACGAGCAGCACGGCCGGCGCTATGGAGTGATCGTTCAGGCCAACGAATTGCTGCCGCGGTCTGTGGTACTTGTCGCCCCCACATCGACAAATGCTCGAGCTGCCTCGTTCCGCCCAGAAATCGATCTGCTCGGCAAGGCAACTCGAGTGCTTGTCGAACAGGTCGGCGCAGTTGACGCAGGCAGACTAGGCGAACTCGTCGGTCATGTTAGCCCCGAACAGCAGTGGGGCATCGACGAAGCTCTCCTCACCGTCCTCGGTCTTCGCTAGCTCCGCTACGTGCCACCCGACAACGCGCGGGCGCGCCGAACCGGGATCACTAGAGCTGGAGGGCATGCTGCGGCCGGCGTTCAGTTCACAGCTCTGCAGCGAGGAATGCGTCGATGGCGCTGTTGATGCGATGTGAGTAGGGCCCATCGAGCAACTCGAGCGCGTGTTCGTTACCGGGCACCACGACCAGGGTGTCAGGCCCGTGGTGCGCTGCCGCGATAGCGGCACTGGTTCCGGGTGGGAAGACGGGGTCGTCTTGGCTGCTGACCAGCAGTACCGGTCCGGGGAAGGTAGCCAGGGAAGCGATGGTCGGGAATCCCTCGCTCGGCGACGGCCCGCCGCTGACCGAGATCACGCCCACGATCGCCGGCCCGAGTGAGGATGCGACCCCGAGTGCGACCAGGGCGCCACGGGAAAAGCCTCCCAGAACCACCCGGCGGGCGCCGTCAGCGAGCAGAGCCTGCGTTGCTCTGGCCATGTCTGCGCCAAAGTTAGTGGCATTGGCATTCCAGTCGAACGCTGCAACGTGATAGCCGCGTCTTGCGAGCTGTTGTGCGATCGGCAGAACCTGGCAGATTCCGCCGTTCGCCTGCCCGCCGAGCACGATCCCCCGCGGGCCGGCGCCCAGGAGCAGGACCGCGTTAGGGGCCGGAGGCGACGCGATGTACCGGTGTCGGCCAGTGATCACGCCGCAGTACGGCGCGGTTTGCTGGGGAGGGCTGGTTTGCGCCGCGGTATGAGACGGCGAGCTTGCGGGCGAGCAGCCGGAACTAGCGACCACGATCGTGACCAGCGCGAAACACAGGACGGTGAGCCGCTTCAGCGGTGACCTCCGAGCCATTCCCTCAGCCCTCTCAGGCGTGCCCTACGTGGAGCTCGATCGCCGGGTCGCGAGCTGCACAGGCGCCGAGGTGGATTATACTCCGGATTCGGAGTTATTCACTCCGAGTCCGGAGTAAATGAACTCTGCCTTCTGATACGGCTCCTGATTGGCGCACCGACTGTGACAGAGCACACTCGCGCTACGCCCCGGCACCGCCGGATCTCTCTGTTGTTTGACCTATTCGCAGCCAGCAACCGGGTTCGGGTCCTGCTCCGCCAGGCGATGGCCAACACCGACTTGCGGCCAGATGACTATGCGATCTACAGCGCGGTGTTCAAAGTCGGCCCGCTGACCATCAGCGAACTAGCGATCGTCGTAGGCATGCCTCTCACGACCGTGTCGGACTATGTCCAGGCCATGGCCAGCCGCGGCCATGCGCGCCGTTCGGAAAATCCGCTCGATAACCGGTCCGTCCTCGTCACCCTCACCGACGAAGGCCTGGCCGCCCACCACGCCGCCCGGATCAGCTTCGCGAAGGTCATGAACCGACTGCGACGGGCGCTGCCCATCCCAGAACAAGACGTCATTCGCGCACTGCATGCGCTTGACGACGCTGCCAGCCAAGTGCTCGCCGAGTTGGCGGCCGAAGAACGCGGCCAGCACAAGCCAGCCGCTGCCGCAGCCACTGGGGTTCGTATCTCAAAGGCCACTCATGATTGACGCCAGAGTTCGGCGTCGTGGTTCGTTCCCCGGTACCGCCACCAGTCGCGAACGTGGTACGTGGGTTTGCTAGGCAGCCACGGGGGGTGGCGTCGGGCCCAGGCCGAGCAGGTGAGCCAGCCCTCCAACGGCTGCGGTCAGGATGGTCTGCACGACGTGGGCAGGCACGAGGTCGGTGACGGCCAGGCTCAATGCCGTGCCGTAGAGAATCGACTTCCAGTCCTTACGTCCGAGCCGGTTGCTGGCATCCTTTACTTCGCCAAGTCCGCGCTCGATGGCGGTCATCTGCACTGCGGTCAGCTCAAAGGTTTCGCGGATGTATACCGTGACCTGGTCAATCTGTCTCGCGACCTCGGCTCGTTCGTCCGCCGTGAATGGCGTGTTGCTCGCATGCTCGCTCGCTACCAGAGGCAGCAAGGCCCGCGCCTGCTTTAGCTCCTGCCAGAGGTCCGGCGTCATCGTGACGTACCGGATCTCCTCGGCCCAGAAGCTGATCCGCTCGAGCAGTTGCTCCCATGTTCGCGCTGTCGGTTCACCGGCCCCCGTGCTAGGTCCGTCGATGACCGAATAGGCGTACAAGAACGTCCGCGCCTGCACAAAGCTGAAATGTGACCCAGACGAACGATGCCGGATCGCGCACTCACGTTCTTCGAAAACAGAGTCAAACTCAGTAGGGTCGAGGCCAGCCGCTGCGATCTCGACAAAAAGCTGGTTCCTCTGCCTTAAGCTCAACACGCGGAAATTCTACCCGGCCGAGATGCTTGCGCACGAGGTCACGGATTGACTGCCAGAAACTCACCTGTAACATCCGACGCAAGACGCGTTCGGTCCGAGCTTTCATTAACGCTCGCCATACCCTGTGCGGCCCGACCTCATCGTCCATATCCTCCGGCAAACCGCTAACGGCTGGGGGTGATAGGACCTTCCGTTTGGCCGATTACTCGGTATGTTTCCTCGAAACGGTGCGTGCGCTCGAATCCGTTCCCGATTCCGAGCTCTCGTCGACCGGACACGCAGCGACTTCTCTGTGCCACTGCCCTGCACGACCAGCACTCGCTGCCGCACAACGAGCGGCGTCCTTGGGCTCTTGCATCGTCGGGTTGCGAACCAAGAACCCGCTCACCAATGCGACGCCGCCTTTGAACACCGGGATCAACGTGCCGGGCGACCGGCAGTCGATGCTTCGCCTTCGTATTCGGCGATGCAGCCGTTCCTGAAGCCTGAGCGGCAACGCTGTCCACTTGCGGGCTTCAATGCTTCCCCACTGACGCCATACCGCGCCCGATGCCCTCGAAGAGGAGTCGCCGAATGGGGCAGCGGCCACATCGGCGGGCAGGTCCTATTCGGGCCCGCATGGATTTGACTACGGCGCTGCAGCGCGGACACTTTAAATGTGGCCGCAACAGTGCCGATGGTGGGGCGGGCCACGGAGCGGGACGCCGTTTCGGCTGCCTATGCGAGCGCCGTGGCAGGCCATTCGCAGGTCTTGCTGATCACCGGAGAGGCGGGCATCGGCAAGAGCCGCCTGGTGGAAGATCTGGTGGAAGGTGTGGGGCCGCCAGCCGGCCAGGCGCGAGTCCTGATCGGGGAGTCCGCCCCGCTGGCCGGTGCGGCACTAGCGTACGGGCCGTTCGTGGCCGCACTGGGCGAGCGCGCGCAGTGGCTGCTCGACGATGATCCCTCCACAGCAGCGGTTGCGCGACATCGCCTCTTCGAGCGGGTGGTGTGGCAGCTCGCCGAGCTGACGGAGCCAGGGCCGCTGGTGACGATCCTGGAGGACCTGCACTGGGCCGATGAGTCCTCCTGGGAACTGCTGGCCTTCCTGGCCGTCCGGCTGCGAGACCTACCGGTGCTGCTGGTCGTGACGTTGCGTGAGGAGGATCTGAACGAAGCGGCCAGAGGCTGGCTCACCGGCCTGCAGTTGCGCCCCCGAGTGCTGCGGCTGCGGCTATCCGGGCTCGCTCCTGCCGAGGTGGCCGAACTGGTCACTGGCCTGGTGCCGCCCGGTGGCGGACCCGACCGGGTCGACACTGTGGTCCGAGCCGCCGACGGTAACCCGCTGTACGCACTGGAATTGGCCAGGACGGGTGCCAGGTGGCCGCCGCCGTCCATCACCGAGGCAGTGCTGGCCAGGGCAGCCCTCCTGCCACGGCCGGTACGGATGATCATCGACCAGGTCTGCGTGAACGACGGCGGGCTGTCTCATGAGCTGCTCGCGGCCACGGTTCCGCTAGAGGAGGACGACCTGCTGACGGCAGCCCGCGAGGCCGTCAGCCGTCGGCTTCTGACCGCGGTCGGCGAGAGATACGCGTTCGGCCACGACCTGATCCGCGAGGTGTTCTACAGCCAGCTTCTGCCGGGTGAACGCCGTCGGCTGCATCTGCGCGTAGCCGAGGCGCTGGCAGGCAGCGCCGAACCGAATCATGCCCTGCTCGCCACACACTGGCAGCTCGCCGACCGCCCGGACCGGGCCGCGCCCGCTGCCCTGCTCGCAGCGCGGCAAGCGTTGTCCGCGCGCGCCTACCCAGAGGCCGACCGGTTTTACACCGCAGCCGTGAACCAGGCCCTGTGGCTTCCGGAGGCTGGTCCGCCGCTGCTGGAGGAGGCGGCGCAAGCGGCGAGCTGGGCGGGCCATCCAGAACGCGCTGCTCAACATATTCTGGCCGCCCTGGATGGCGCTGTCGGCGCTGAGCGAGCGCGCCTCCTTGAACGGCTCGGGCGCTACCGCTGGGAGGCGGACGATCCAAGGGCGGCAGTCGAGGCGACAAGTGAGGCGCTTGCGCTGCTCGAAGTCGGACCGCCATCCGCACTGGAAGCCCGCCTGCTTGCCGCGCTCGCCAGCTGGCGGCTCCTGCTGGGCGAAGGCCGGCAGGCCAGGCCGCCCGCTGAGGAGGCCGTGGCGATGGCGCAGCTGGTGGGTGCTGAGGCCGAATACGCGCGTGGCCTGGCGATCCTCGGCATCATCCAGGCTCAGCATGGCGAGCTGGAGGCCGGTCTTGCGGCATTGCGGACGTCATTCTCGCTCGCCATTGCGGCCGGGAACGTCGAAGGCGTCATCCGTGCCGCGACCAATCACGTGCATCTGCTCTACACAGCTGGGCGCTGCGCCGAGGCTCTCGACGTCGCCCGGACGGGGCGGCAGGCTGCCCAGGCACTGACCGCCCCGCCACCCCTGACGAGAGCGCTTGACTACAACACCTTGATGGTGCTGACCGCGACCGGGCGATGGTCGGAGGCCGACGGGCTCCTCGACGAGTTGGTGGGTGATGCACCAGCGAGTGGCACCGGCTTCCTGCAGTTGATGCAGATGGAACTGGCCGTCGGCCGCGGCGAGCGGGATCGGGCGCGTGAGGTTGCCGCGACGCTCAAGACGTCGGCCGACGACCCGCACCTGCATGCGCAACTGCATGCCTGCCTTGCCGAGCTAGCGCTTCACGATGGCGACCTAGTCACGGCGAGCGAAGAAGTGCTAGCCGGGTTAGCGGCCTTAGCAGGCGCAACGTTGCCAGTGGAGGAGGTCCGGCTGCTCGCCAACGGCGCACGGATCGGTGCTGACCTCGCAGAGCTACCGGAGGTGGCCCGTCCTCCACACATGGCTGTGGGCTGGGAGACGGCCGTGGCAAGCTTCGCTGTGCGCGCCCGAGCCATCACCGAGGAGCACGGCCGTGAGCAGCCGGAAGTGGCAGCATTCGCGGCCATGACGGCCGCGGAAAGCGCACGTAAGCAAGGCACCGATGATCGGGCGATGTGGCGGGCGGTAGCAACTGCCTGGCAGACACTCGAGCAGCCGTATCGAGAGGCGTACACCCGGCTGCGAGAGGCCACGGCCGCAATCCGGGCGGGCCGGCGCGATCAGGCGGTCCGCGCCTTAGCCGCCAGTGAGAGCCTTTCCGTCCAGCTGGGGTCAGCGCCCATGCTGACCCTGGCAGGCGGGCTCGCCCGGAAGGCGAAGCTGACCGACATGATGCGGCAGATTCGGGCGTCGCCGAGCGCTGCCGAGGCGGTCGCTCGGTTCGACCTCACCACGCGGGAGTGTGACGTGCTGGCCTTGCTCGTGCGGGGCGACAGCTACCGTCAGATCGCCCGCTCCCTCGCCATCAGTGAGCGAACTGTGGTCGGGCACGTCTCCCACATCTTTAAGAAGCTTGGCGCGCATAACCGCACTGAGGCCGCCGCTATCGGCGCACATCTGGGCCTGACCCCGCCGTAAAAGCCATCCGGCACGATGAAAAGGAGAAACCTGATGTTTGACGCCGTGAGAATCCAGGCTGACCCTACGACCTGGGAACTCAAAGCCCCGCATGCGGACCTGCCGACGCCTCCCGTCCCGGTCAAGCTGCAGGTGGTGCATCCACTGTTCGGCACCCTGGTGTTATCGCCGCGGTCGGCGGGCAGCGCGGTGTTCTTGAGCCGCTATCGCATCCTCGGCACCCGCCCCAACGGCATTGCGATCGGCGGCGGCCCAGTCGTGTACTTGCCGTCGCCGCATGGTCCGGACCTGCACAGCAATCCGGAAAACTTCTACCGCCTTGCCGGCAGGGCGAAGCTGCAAACCCCCGAAGGCCTAGAAGAGCTGGCTGAAGAAATCAAGGCGGCGATGGCTAATGGAAAGCCCGTACCAGTGCCCATCAAACAGGGGAAGGTCATCATCAGCGGGGCCTCGGTGCCGTTCGTCGTCCTGTGCCCGCCAACCTAAGACGGACGGCCAGCCCGGCGGCCAGTGACGAGCCGCAGGTCTGACGATCAAACGCCCGGGCGCTACGCTCCGCTGTTGGCCCTGAATTACCTGATTTGCGCCGCGCCCGGACCTTGATCAACTCCGTCGGTTGCTGACCTCCAGGTCCGCCATGGCGGATGTCGCGCACTGACCTTTGCTGATGCCCGCAGTACGCACATCGGCACATCGCGCCCCAGTCGGGTGGGGCAAGGTCGGCTGCCGGGCGGGTTGCTATGGGTACATGCTGGGATGGTGGAACGCAAGAAGCCAGCCCAGGGTCGGCCTTCGGTGTCACCCGAGTCCGAGTCCCTGGCTGACCGCACGCTTGCAGCCGATGAGCGCGAGAAGGCAGCCGATGAGCGCCAGCACAAGGCCGACGAGCGCGAGCGCATAGCTGCAGCGCGGGAGCGGGAAGCCAACGAGCGTGAGCGTGACGCCGACGAGCGCCAGCGCAGTGCCGACGAGCGCGACCGCCGCGCCGACGAGCGCGAGCGCCGCGCCGACGAGCGCGAGCGCGAGCTTGTCGAGCGCCAGAACGCCTTCGATGAGCGGGCGCGAAGCAAGGGCCATCCCGTCGAGACCGCGGATCGGCACGCGCTGGAGTACATTGCCCGGGCCCGCGAACTGCTGGCGCTGAGCGCAGAGCGCCTGAGCCGCGAGGAGGGGGGCGTGATACGAGAGCGAGCGGATCGCGAGCGGGAGCAGGCGGCTGCCGACCGCGCATCAGCGGAAAGCGAACGAAGGCTAGCGGCCTGGTGGCCTGAACCCGGCAAGCTGATCGAACGGCGCGGCGCCCTGCGCGGGCGGACCCGCATCGCACTGCAGGCCCTCATCGTCAACGAGGAACAAGTCGCGCGCGCCTATGAGGAACTGGCAGCCAACCGCCCCGATCGGCGGGAGGAGTACCGTGCCATCGCCGAACAGGCACGCGACACGGTGCGCGCAACGCGCCAGACCTTGCGCGCGTTCACCGATTGACGTCAGTGTCCAACGAGCGCGAGCTCACCGTGCGCGGATCAGCGCGTTCGCTATCGTTTGCGTGGTCTGTTCCCAGCCAGGCAAGGTTGACCGCCGCTGTCGTGCGGCGGCCCGTAGCCGCTGCCGATAGCGATCGTCACTCAGCCAGCCTCGGAGCGCCGCGGCGAGGGCGACCGCATCGCCGGGCTGTACCAACTGGCCGGGCAGCGTGCCGTCTGCGGCGGAGCCAAGCGCCTCGGGCAGCCCGCCGACGGCGGCCGCGATGACGGGTAGGCCATGCGCGAGTGCTTCGGTCACGGTCATGCCGTAGGTCTCCGAGCGGGACGGCACTACGAGCAGGTCGGCGGTGGTGTACGCGTCGCTGAGCGCTGCGCCGGTCAGGACGCCGGCGAGCCGGACGCGGCGACCGTAGCCGAGGTCAGTGATACGGGTCTGCAAGTGGCCGACGAACTCCGGATCGCGGTCGAGCGGTCCGGCCAGCTCGCAATGCCAGTCCAGGTCACTCAGCTCGGCGAGCGCCTCGACGAGGAGGTCCTGCCCCTTGTGGCGACCAAGAGTTCCGACGCACATCAGCTGACCGGGGACGGGCCGCGCGGGGACAGCGACCCGGTCGACGCCCGGCCTGGCGACGTGCACCCGGCAGGCCGGGATCTCGTATCGGGTCAGGACCTGCTGCCGGGTCCACTCGCTGGTCACGACCACGCCCGTGGCCGCACGAAGGACGACTCGTTCGGAGCGCAGCGCGCTGGCGTCATGGCGCGTGTCGAGGGCGGTGGCCAGTGGCATGTGCACCAGCACTGTCATTCGTAGCCGGCCAGCGTGAGGGAGCAGCTGTCGCGCAGTCGGCGAGGCGATCAGCCCGTCGACCAGGGCGATCTCACCGTCGGGGATGGCCGAAAGGATGCGGGCTAGCTCAGCGCGGGCGCCCGAGTGGGGTACCGGCCAGGCCGCGGCGATGGTCTCGACCAGCACCTCCCAGCCAGCCTCGGCCAGTCCGGCGCAGATCCGCCGGTCGTAGATGTTGCCGCCGCTCGGCTGGCCGGGATTGTCGAAACCCTCGGGCACTACTACGTGGACCCGCACGATGCTCCCGCCGTCGAGAGCGCCGGCCGCCCTGCGCCAGCCTCCAGCCTTCGGCCGATCTGAACTACACCTGCCGCCGATCCGTCATACCTGACACAGGATGGTACCGAGAGCGGTGGATACGGTTCGACGGAGACCATCGGCGTCCGCTCGACTCGGGCGGCTCGGCGGGTAACCCCGGCTCGACCGGGTGGCACCGGCCCTCGGGCGGACAGCGGCGGGATGTGATGTGAGACAGGAGCAGCGGGCACTACTCTTGACGCCGCTCGAGAGGGCCCGTGCGACCGCCTTCCCCGCGGGCGAGTACGTAGGCCAGGAGAGCTTCATGCGGGCGGGTGAGGTCCGGAGGCTCGCGCACCTGGCCGGGGTCAATCCCGGCGCATCCGTGCTCGACCTGTGCTGCGGGGAGGCAGGACCCGGCAGGACGATCGCGGCCGAGTCGGGCTGCCACTACCTGGGTATCGATCACTCCGCCAGCGCCCTGGCCACCGCTCGGGAGCTCGCCTGGAATCTCCCCTGCCGCTTCGAGCAAGCTCACCTCCCGCCCCTGCCTGAGGGCCACTACGAAGTGGTGCTCCTGCTGGAGACGATGCTGGCGTTTCCCGCCAAGGACGCCCTGGTAGCTGAGGTGGCGCGCGTGCTGAAACCGGGCGGGCGTTTTGCATTCACGGTGGAGGAAGGCAAGCCACTCTCCCAGCAGGAACGGGTGCGGATGCCCGGTGCCGATTCAGTCTGGCTGATCGAACTGGCGGAGTTGACGGGTGTGCTGCGCGAGGCGGGGTTGACCGTGATATGGCAACTGGAGTGCAGTTCGTCCCATCAGGCGATGGCTGCGGCGCTGGGTCGCTGTTATCGAGCCGATTCACGCCAGATCGCCGACCAGATCGGGACGCGGGCCACGGCCGAGCTGATCACTGCCCATGGGCTGTGGAGTGCCTGGCTCGGCAGTGGGCGGGTGCGCAAATTCGCGATGGTAGCCGAGAAGCTATGACCTCCGACTACGCCCGCTACCTGGCCGCTAAGACAACCGTGGACGACAGGGCGCTTAACCGGCAGGTGCTGGCCGAACTGTGCCGCCTCATGCCATCGGGTGCGCTGCGGGCGCTGGAGATCGGTGCGGGCCTGGGAACAATGGTGGCCCGTCTCATGGAATGGGGCGCTGTCGGCGGCGGTGAGTACGTCCTGCTTGATGCCGATCGGCAGCTGCTGGACGGTTCTCGGCGGTGGCTGCGCGACTGGGCAGCCTCCAGGGGCCTCCGCAGCGACCTACTGCCGGACGGCCTGTGGGTGGGTGATCTCAGGGTGCGCCTGGTGCACGCCGAGCTCGGCAGTTACCTGGAGGCCGCGCGCGAATCGACTGCCGATGTGCTCATCGCCAACGCCGTCCTCGACCTGGTCGACGTGCCAGCAGTCCTGCCCGGATTGCTGCGATTGCTCGCGCCAGGCGGCGTCTACTGGTTCACGATCAACTACGACGGCGAAAGCATCTTCGAGCCCGGCCACCCCCACGATGACCAGATCATGCAGGCGTACCACTGCGACATGGATGAGCGCGTTCGCTATGGCCGGCCGGCCGGGGAGAGCCGAACTGGCCGCCGCCTCTTCCACCACCTGCGGGCTGCAAGGGCGCCCGCGCTGGCGGTCGGCTCGTCAGACTGGGTCGTATGCCCGAACCCCGATGGGAACTACGCAGCCGATGAAGCGTACTTTCTGCGCGCCATCCTGAACACGATCCAGGAGGCTTTGCTGGATCGCCAGGATCGGGTGGACCCGGCCGACCTGGCCGACTGGCTAGCCGCGCGCCGTCGGCAACTGGCTGCGGGTGAGCTGGTCTACATCGCGCACCAGCTTGACTTCGCGGGCCGCTCGCCCGGATAGCGCTCATCCAGTGCCGTCGCGAACAGCACCGCAAACGTCGCCGCGTTGGACGTCAGCGATGCAAGTCGGGATCCAGTCTCAGCGTTTGGACACACGCCGCGGGCTGCCCGCTCAGGCTGCGCACCAGGACGGCGCTGCCCCCGTTAGAGATCGGAATGTCGACGTCGTGCTGGCCGGCCGGCAGCACGACGTCCCTGACAGATGTTCCCAGCTCATACTGCAGCGTGGTCGCGGGGCCGGAGTACGAGAGCCGGATGATCCAGGCATAGCGGAAGACGTAAGCGCTCAGCGGAATCCTGGTCGCCGCCGACCGCAGTGGCCAGCAGGTCCCTGAGCGTGGATGCCGCAGGCTCGACGCGCCGACGTCGAGCGCGGGCCGCAATCTCCCCCGGCTGTCGAACATCATCAGGTTCGTGACGGCCCCTCTGGGACTCGTCACGAACCGGATCCCAGCCCGTTCCGGCGCCAGCGGCCCGAGGACAATCGACGTCTGCGTTACCGAGCCATGGAACCCGGCATACATCACGTACCAGGGAGTGGGCGCAGACAGAATCGTGGTGCCGGGTCTCGCGCTAGCCAGCGCGGACCGGGCAGTGTCGATGTACGCGCGCGTCCTGGCGCTGGATGTGTTGCTGAGGTAGGTGACCCCGGACCAGATCGAGCCCACCAGGAACGCTCCGGTCAGAGCGAGCGCGAAGGCCGCCAGCGGCACTGACCGCGGCCGTCTGACGCGGTAGGGATCCTGTTCGCCGTTGACCGGCCAGAACGCAAGCCCGACACAGACAGCGAGGACCGGCGCGGAGTCGGCCAGGTAGTACGTGTCGGCACCCAGCAGGCTGGCGGGTAGCTCGGTCAGCCGCGCGATCGCGACCGGTCCGAAGTCCGCGAGCAGCAGCCAGCCGGCCAGGATCAGCCAGGACCGCAGCGCACGCCGCCGGTACCACAGGCTCGCGCCAACGATGAGAGCAGCCACCACCCAGCTGACCTGGGTTAGCACGGGAATCTCGGCTGCGAAGCCGTAGTCGCCGCCGGGCACGAACCAGCGCCACGGTCCGCCAACTGCGGCCGGAACGAAGCCGACCCTGAGCATGCTCGCAGCCAGCGATAGCACGCTCGAGACGTGTCTCGGGTTGATCGGCTGCTGGGACGATGTCTGCAGCTTGATCAGGAAGAGGATGAGGTACGCGGCGGTCAGCATCCCGTAGATCGTCCAGGCTCGCCGGAAACTCTGGAGGGTCCGCATGGCCGCCGCCGGCCAGCGGCCGGGCACAAGGTATGCGGACGTAAGGGCGAAGAGAAGAAGCGGCACCAGGGCACCCTGCACGTCGAAGAGCAGACCTGCACCGAGCCACGCGGCTGCGGCGACGACATGGCCGGTGCCACCGGAGCGGACGTACCTGACGTGGGAATAGGTCGCCGCCAGCATCGTCAGCTGCAACGGCAGCCAGTCCGTCACGGTGGTCCAGAACGACAACCCGGCCAGCGTCAGCGGCGTGAACAGGAAGATGATCAGCGGGATGAGGATCGCCGGGCGGCTGCCGAACAGGAGGAGAAGCAGCCGCAGCATCAGGACGCCTGCCGTGGCCACGGCCGCGATGGTCACGGTTGAGACGAGCAGCCAGTCGTACGGCGACAGCCGGGTGACCAGCCAGAACACGACCAGGCCGCCAGGCCTTAGGTGGCCGCCGCTGAAGGTAAACAAGTACTTCAGGCTCAGCCCGCGCGATAGCGCTCGATCCAGCAGGAGGAAGTCATCCTGCCGGAAATAGAAGCGTGACAGGAGGTACGCCTTCCAGCACAGCTGCGCCACGATCAGCACGACGGCTGCGAGGGTGACAGGATTCCTGCGGATCCACCCGGCTGGGCCGGTGGCGGCCCGCGGAGCCGCCGCAGCAGCTGGCGCCTTGGCAGGCAGCGAAGGCTCGCGGGTTTCAGTCATCGGCCGTCGGCTCCGAGGGGTGCCGAACCGAACGGGCCTGCGTGCTGGTGCCGACCGGCGGCGCGATCGAGGCTCCGCGAGAGCAGGTCATGCCCGCCACGACGGGCCTTGCTGGCCAGGTAGGCGGCGTTAGCCCCGGTAAGGTGCAGGGCCGTCGGGACCTGCCTGGCGATCGTGATGCCCTGGTGGGCCAGCTGAGCGCCCTTGTCTGGGTTGTTGCTCAGTAGCACAATGCGCTTGGCGCCGAGCGCGTGCAGCATCTGGGCCGCGCTGGTGTAGTCGCGCTCGTCGGCCCGGTGACCGAGCGCGAGATTCGCGTCGTATGTGTCCAGGCCACGATCTTGCAGCGCATAGGCGTCGAGCTTGTCGTACAGTCCGATGCCCCGCCCTTCCTGGCGCAAATACAGCACGAACCCGCCATGTTTGCTGATCCGCTCGACCGCTTCCCGCAGTTGCGGCCCGCAGTCACATCGCTGGCTTCCGAACACATCACCCGTGAGGCATTCACTGTGCAGGCGCACCAGCGGTAGCCGGGCTGAGGCGGGCTGGCCGAGCTGTAGTGCGAGGTGGTGCTGCGCATCGGTCAGGCCGGTGAAGCTCACGACCGTGGCAGTGGTCGAGTAGCCGTCAGCAAAACGCAGCGGGATGCGGATACGGCGGCGGATCGCTGCCGCCTGGACCGGGCCTGGCCGGTCAATCACGAGCGACCTCCAACTCCCGCTGCGCCGGAGCGGGTGGTTGCGACTCGCCCCGGTTTCCCTGGTGGCGACGGCGGCGAACAGCATCGCTCAGCAGGAGGCCGGCGCCCGGGGTAAATGCCATCAGCATGAGGACCGCATAGAGAGTGGCGATCGTGACCCCCGTGGCGGCACCGAGCCCCGCTGCGCCGAAGGCCCAGGCGGCGGCTCCTTCCCTCAGCCCCCACCCGCCGATACTGAGGGGGATCGCGACTGCAGTCTGGACCACCATCAGCAGCGCGAGCAGTTCGCCCAACGGCGCGGTGCAGCCGGCGACTCGGGCCGCGATGACGAACGTAGCAGTGTGCCCGGCGACGACCAGCACCGACGCCAGGGCGAGCTGAGGCCACACGTCTCGGGCCAGCACGCCGCGGCGCAGGTCATCGGACGCCACCCGGACAGCGCGGGCCAGCCGCGACCGGCCGCGACGAGCAGCGCGCCACGTGACCAGCGCAGCACAGCCGGCTACAGCTGCGACACCGGCCAGGACGTACGGCAGCGCGGGCCTGACCGGCGACGGCATGGTAAGCAACACGATCGCGGTCACCACAGCCTGAATGACCTGACCGGAAAGCCGTTCCCACGCCACGGCGCGCAGCGCTCGCACCACGTCTCCGCTGCGCCGGCCGTGGGTGACCGCCCGGTGCACGTCGCCAAGAACTCCGCCGATCAGCACGGAGTTGAGGAACAGGGAGCGGTAGTAGGCGCCGGCGGCGGCTGGCAGGCCAATGCCCATGCCGAGCGCCCGGGCGACGACCCGCCACCGCCAGGCCGAGCACACCGTGGTCAAGGCAGCAAGCGTCACCGCGGCTACGACCGCCTGCCAGGTGACCGCACGCAGCCCGTCCTTGAACGGCGCCGCGCCCACCTGTCGCCAGATAAACCACAGCACGGCGATGGCGGCAGCCAGGCGTAGAAACGACGGTCCGAAGCGGCGGACGGCCGGGCCGATCCCGAGCGGGACTGAGTGCACGGACGCCACTCTGGTTACACGGGCCGGCCGGGAACATAGTTCAACAGTCCGGCGTCGGCGGCATAGCGGGCGGCCAATCGCGGTGAACCAGCGTGCGCCCAGACCCGTTGTCCTCGTCAGGAGCGGGCGGCAGACGACTAGCGCAGACGGAGGCGCGGTGCGTGCGATTCGCCCGGTGGACGAAGAGGCCGCGCGTGAGAACCCGGCAGCTGACAGCGCGCCACCTACGATTCAGCTCGCAGCCATCCTGGGGATGCTCGCCACAGCTGCGCTGCTGGGCGTGTTGTCCGCCACGGCTGGTCTCGGCGTCGTCGGCTGGATCACCGGGCTGGCCACCGGCTCGGCCGCGACGGCGCTGATCGTCACCGCGCGCACGCGCAGTGACCGACCGGCGATACTCCCGGCGGACTGGGTGACCTTGACCCGGGCTCTGCTGGTCGCCTCGGTCGCGGGCCTGGTTGCGGACTCGTTCGGCCGGCCTGTGTCGATTTCAGCGCTGGTCACCTTGTCCGCCGTCGCGCTAGCGCTCGATGCGGTCGACGGCCAGGTAGCGCGCCGGACCGGCACCGCAACGCCCCTGGGCGCCCGCCTCGACGGCGAGGTCGACGCTTTCCTCATCCTGGTGCTCAGCATCGCCGTGGCCCAGTCCTACGGCAGCTGGGTGCTGATCATCGGCGCTGCCCGCTACGCGCTGCTGCTGGCTGGCTGGCTGCTCCCCTGGCTGGCCGCGCCGTTGCCATCCCGGTACTGGCGCAAGGTCGTGGCCGCGGTGCAGGGCATCGTGCTCACCGTCGCCATATCCGGGCTGCTCGACCGCGTCGTCGGGATGATCGCGATCGCCGCCGCGTTGCTGCTGCTTGCCGAGTCGTTCGGCCACGATGTGATCTGGCTGTACCGTATCGGCGCGGGCGCACGTACCCGCCTGACGCTACGGGCTGCGACTGGCGTACTCGCGGTCATGCTTGTGTGGTTTGACCTCCTCGCGCCGGATCGTGCCTGGCTCTTCAGCCCTGCCGCATTTGCCCGCATCCCCATCGAGGGGCTGGTCCTGGTTGGTGTCGCACTGGTGCTGCCAGCCCGGCCGCGACGGATTGTCGCAACGGTCGCCGGAATCCTGCTGGGCGTGCTCACGCTGGCCAAGATCCTCAACATCGCGTTCTACGAGTTCGTCGACCGGGCATTCAATCCGGTGCACGACTGGGGCGAAATTGGTCCGGCGGTGGGCGTGGCACGCGATGCACTCGGCCCCACGCGTACCAACCTTCTGCTCGCCGCGCTCGCGCTCGGGCTCGGCCTGCTCGTGGCCGCACTCACTGCGGCCACGATTCACATCACCACCGTTGCCGCCCGGCATCGCCGCGGCGCGGCTCGCGGCCTCGTTGCCCTCACAGCGGCCTGGGGTTTGTGCGCGGCCCTGTCACTGCAACTCATCCCGGGATCCCCTGTCGCGTCGACCAGCGCTGCAGGCCTGGCTGTCACGCAGGTGCGCGCCGCCCAGGCTGCGCTCAGTGACCAGCGTCATTTCGCGCATCTCGTCGTCAGCTCCGATCCCGAGGCCAGCGTCCCTGCTTCTGACCTGCTCAGCGGATTGCGCGGCAAGGACGTCGTCATCGCCTTCGTGGAAAGCTACGGACAAAGCGCAATCGAAGGGACCAGCTGGTCGCCGGGTATCGACGCCTTCCTGCGCAGCAGCAGCGCCTCGCTGGCTCGCGCCGGCTGGTCCACGCAAAGCGCCTGGCTTACAGCCCCCGGCTTCGGCGGAATCAGCGAACTGGCGCACTCCACCCTGCAGTCGGGGTTGTGGGTCAACAGCCCGCAGAGGTATTCGCAGCTCGTCAGTAGCAGCAGGTTTACCCTCAGCGACGCCTTCGACAAGGCCGGGTGGCGCACCGTGAGCGACAGTCCCGAGGATGATCGAACCTGGCCTCCCGGCACCCAGTTCTACCACTTCGACCAGATCTACGACCGGCGCAACGTTGGCTACCGCGGCCCGAGCTTCAGTTATGCCTCGATGCCAGACCAGTACACGTTTGCCGCATTCCAGAGGCTCGAGCTCCGCCCTGGTCACAAGCCGGTCATGGCCGAGATCGACATGGTCTCCTCGCACTCGCCGTGGGCGCCATTGCCGACCATGGTGCCCTGGAGCAAGGTTGGCGACGGCTCGGTATTCGACCCGATGGCCGCGCGCGGTGCGGCCCCGCTCTCCGTCCTGAAAAGCGGCAGCAAGGAACGCCAGGCCTTCGGCAAGTCGATCCAGTACTCGATCCAGGCCCTTACCTCATGGGTCACCGAGCTCAACGATCCCAACCTCGTGCTCATCCTGCTCGGCGACGAGCAGCCCGCGGGCCCCATCAGCCGCCCTGGGGCCAGCCACGCGGTGCCGATCTCGATCGTGGCCCGCGACCCTGCCGTGTTCAGGCAGATTGCCTCCTGGCGCTGGCAGGACGGGCTGCTGCCCGGTCGCACCGCTCCGCTCGAGCCCATGAGCGCGTTCCGCAACCAGTTCCTCAGCGCATTCAGCGCCACGTCGTCACTCGCCGCGTCCAGTGGGTCCTCAGCCGCCGAAGCGCCCCGGTGAGCGCTGAACCGCTGTGCTGACATGTTCGTCTTGGCGTTATAGGGGCGGGCCGACAGGCTATTTTTGTCATACATGCGGGACAGCCATATGACACTGGGCTGGGATAACCCCACAGCAGAAACCACCACCACAGTCCTGCTGCGGCACGGCGATACCGAACTGTCACCAGAACACCGCTTCAGCGGGCTGCGTGACCTCCCGCTGAGCGCTCACGGAACCCGGCAGGCCAAGGCGGCCGCTTGCCGCCTGGCCAGCGGTGCTCCGATCGACGTCGTGGTGAGCTCGCCACTGCAGCGGGCTGTCGCGACCGCGGCCATTGCGGCCGGCGAGCTGGGCCACACTGCAGTCATCGATGATGATCTCCGTGAAACTGACTTCGGTGACTGGGATGGCTTCACCCTGGCAGAGATCCAGGAGCGCTGGCCGGGAGCCGCGGCAGCCTGGCGGCGCGACCCCGAACAGGCACCGCCGGGTGGGGAGAGCTTCGCCGACACCGCACACCGGGTCAACCGGGCCTGTGACCGGCTGCTGCGGGACCACGGCGGCCAGACCGTCCTGGTGGTCAGTCACGTTACCCCGATAAAGATCCTGCTGTGCCGAGCTCTCGGCGTCCCGCTCGGCACCCTTTACCGGCTCTATCTCGGCTCCGCCTGCATCAACGAGATCCAATGGCACGGCCGCGGATTCGCCGCCGTCCATCGCGTCAACGACACCAGCCACCTCCCCTGACTCAGCGGGCCGCTCCGTCTCCTCCCGCCGTGAGCGTCAGCACGGTGCGCGGTATCCGCCGAACGCGACGGGAGTTTCCCACACCCGGACGGCCAGCGACTCGGCGCCTTGGGCAGCGACGGTAGGCGAAAGGGTGTCATGCACCCAGCGGGCGAATACTTCGACTGTCACCGCCTCGGCCCCGGCTGGGCGTATCTCCTCCAGGTTGCGGCCCTCGACCCGGCCGGTGAGCTCGGTCAGTGCCGCTTCCAGTACGTCCAGATCACAGACCATGCCCCGGCCGTCGAGTTGCTCGCGATCCACCACGATCTCAATCCGGTAATCATGATCATGAAGCTGCCCTTCCGGCCCAGGCAGTCCCGGCATGATGTGGAACGCACGGACATTTCGGCTCAGCCCGACTTCACATGTCACCGGCGGCACTCCTGTCGTAGTCAAGAACGGCATGCATCAACCCGGGTATCCCTTCGTCTACGGCCCGGAACGCCTCGGCGGCGTGGCCGAACGCGAAGACGTGGGTGCACAGCTGTGCTAGCGGTAGTTCGGCCAGCAGCTCGACGGTCTCCCGACGGCGCCGAGACGCGGTCCAGGTGCCGGACAGCCGGGCCGGAACCGTGGAAACCTGAGTGCTGCGGATAGTCAGGCGCCGCCGGTGGAAGGCGCCGCCCAGCGGCAGCACCACTGGTTTGGTGCCGAACCACGACGCGATCAACAGGGTTCCCTCGTGCGCCAGCAGGTTCAGCGCCATCGCTGGCGCGTCCGGGTTACCGCTGGCGTCAATGACCAGCGGAACCTTCTCGTCCAGCAGTTCCTCTGGTGCTGCTGCGGTGGCGCCGAGGCTGCTGGCCATGACGCGGCGCCACGCCTGCGGTTCGGCAAGCAGCGGCCGCCACCCGGAACGCAGCAACAGCAGGCTGGTCAGCAGCCCGAGCACGCCGGCGCCGAGCACGATGACCCGGTCGCGATAACCGGACCCGGCATCCAGCGTCACCTGCAACGCCGTCTCGACCAGCGGGAACAAGGTGGCGGACGCCGGATCGATAGCAGGCAGCTCAATCAGGTCACTGGCCCGCGCCGCGAACACGTCCTGGTGCGGGTGGAACGCGAAAACCACCCGCCCGGACTCCGCTACCTCGCCGACGCACGCATACCCATAGGCGAAGGGATAGGAGAAGGTACCGCCAAGCGAGTCGATCGTGTCATCCAGCACCATGTCGGCGGGGACCTCGCCGCGGTACACCAGGCGCTCGGTGCCACCGCTGATGCCCGAGCACAAGGTGTGGACAAGGACCTCACCAGCCCCAGGCCGCGGTTCGGGCACTTCCTTGATATCCACGCAGCGCGGAGCGGTATGGAAGAGCGCGCGGGCAGGCACTGGGCCAATTTACCCGCGATGGATCCACACAAGACGGTTGATCTGGCCACCTCGCCCCACACTGGTCGGTTGCATCGCGGCATCGCGGCTTCTCACCGCAGAGTCAGGTGAGGACGCTTACCCCGCGGGACCCGGCGGCGAGGAATGCGGTTCCGAAGAACAACTCGGTCCAGGAGAAATCCGCAAGGTCGTCCTGCATAGCCGTGCGAATCGCCTCCCACGGGCGGCGCATGAACCACTCATCGATGGCGGCAAAACGCCGCACGCTGGCGATTCCGAGCTGCGTCAGCCACCCAGGCGTGTTGTCGGGAACCTTGAGATCCAGCACGACCCAGCGTCCGCCTCCGGAGAGGGCCGCGGCGCCATGGGAAATGACCTCTGCGCACCCAGGTACCTGGGTCAGGGCGTACGTGGACAGGATCGCGTCGACCTCGGCCGGGAAGTCGAACTCGGCCGCATCGGCTTGCACGAGGCTGACATTGCTCCAGCCGTTCGTCTCTATCCGATCCCGCGCCTGCGCGAGCATCGCGTCGGTCATATCGACGCCGACGATCCGGCCGTTAGGACCGATCATCTCCTCAATCAGCGGGAAGTTCAGACCTGTGCCGCAGGCGATGTCGATCACGCTGTCACCCGGGCGAAGGCCGAGCTCCTGGACGGCCCGGAGGCGTTGCGCCCGCTCGGGGTAGCCGGGCACCGGGTAGAGCCGGGAGGTGATGTCGTAGTGCTTCGCCTTCTTGCGGTATGTCTCGATCAGCTGCTCTCGCGCATCGATCTGGCTCACGGTGTGCTCCTCGATCCCCGTAGCGTCGCGGTAGGACCGCTCCCCACTTCTACGACTCCGCGGTGCGGTGCGTAGCGGACTCGACCGCAGCTTTGATCGCCGCCATCTCGCGACCGCTGACGCGCTGAAGACTGCCCTTGAGCAGGCCCGGGACCGCACGCATGATGCCTGCGAGGTCGACCTCGATCCACATCGTGGCGTCGGTCTGCCCGTCATCTACCGGCTCGAGTTCCATCGCCCAGCGTGCTGGGGACGTACCCATCGTCCCGGCGAACGCCACGTAGCGTGGCGCCTCGACAGCGGTGACTTCTTCGCTGCGGTGGTGCTCGCGCCCCAGGTCCTTCGCCCGCTGCTCCACCCACGCGCCGGGCTGAAGCGGCCCTCCTCCGCGGACCCAGCATTCGAGAACCGTCGGCGCCCACTCCGGCCAGCGCCCGACGTCACAGACATACGCCCACACCTCACCGACGGTGCCGGCGATTCTTATGCGGCTCTCGGTTCTGATGGTCATAGGGCGGATTCTGTTTTCATCACTTTCCGGTCGCGTACGGCCCCCGGCGACGCTACAGCGTGACTGAGAGGCCTGCAAGTGGGCTCCGATGCCGGGAGAAGCTGCGATACCACGCTTGGTGTCACGGCCGCGGACCTGCTCGGGTTCAGCCACCGCCCCGCATTCGACGTGGCACGATGATCCGAGACGCAGCTGGCACTCAGGCGGTGGATCGGCTGCGGCGTAGTAGTCGCGATCGGAAGACTAACGTCAAGGAATGACCCCCCGACCATTCCGATGGAGATCTGATGACAGAAATTGCATCGAAGGACGCCGTCACCCCGACCCTGCCTGAACCAGGCACATGGACCATCGACTCGATGCACTCATTTGTCACGTTCACCGTGGAACACTTCACGGTGAACCTCGCGCGGGGCCTGGCGTCCGGGCCAGCCGGCACGATCACCATTACTCCTGATGTTCTTTCCTCGTCAGTCCAGGCATCGATCGACGCCGCCACCATCAGGACCGGCAACGCTCTTCGCGACGAGAAAGTCCTCGGCCCCGATGTCCTGGACGTTGAGAGCTACCCGACGATTGACTTCTCCTCGCGTGCGCTGACTGAGAAATCTCCGGGCAGTTATGTGCTGCAGGGCGAACTCACCATTCATGGCGCGACCAGGCCGGTGGCCATGGAGCTGGCCATACGCGGCGTCATCACTGATAGCTGGGGCAAAACGCGGCTCGGCCTGACCGCGAACGCGGAGATAAAGCGCAGCGATTTCGGCGTTCTTAAGTTCGGGCATGTCCCGCTCGCTTCGGGAGGCTTCATGGTGCCCGATGCCGTGCGCATTACCCTCGACATCGAGGCGACGCGAGACTAAGGCAGCCCGCAGGCCGCCCGGCGAGCCCGGCAGCTGGCCGCAGCGATGGCTGGCTGCGGGGCGTAACCGGCCGCTAGAGGCGCGCCTGTTGGCCCGCTGTGCGGGCGAGCGTCGCGCCGGCAGGTGCGTTTGTCCCTGGATTAGGAAATAGACAGCGCGCAACTGAACCAATGCATGCCCGCCGGCCGTGAGGGTAGATGGGTGTGCCGGGCTCGGGGGACGCCCCTCGCGGTTCAGGGTCAGGCCGCGAACAGGAGTGACGG
>DASQIW010000168.1:0-16394 GCA_035631375.1 Streptosporangiaceae bacterium | reverse complement strand
GAGCGGTCCTGAGCGTTACAACCGCGCGGAACGAGTTAGTAAAGATGGAGGGGTAAGGGCCGAGATGGCTACTGACTACGACAGCCCGCGGAAGACGGACGACGACGTCACCGAGGACAGCCTGCAGGAACTGCAGGCGCGACGGATGGACAAGTCCTCGACGGCCATTGACATCGACCCCGATGACATTGCCGAGTCGCTTGAGCTTCCGGGGGCCGACCTTTCGAACGAGGAGCTCTCATTCCGGGTGATCCCGCGACAGGCGGACGAATTCACCTGCTCGAGTTGCTTCCTTGTGCATCACCGCAGCCAGCTTGCGGACAGCCGGGGTGGCCGGCTGGTATGCCGGGAGTGCGCGGCGTGATCACTGGGGTTAATGCGCCAGCCGGATGGGGTCTCCGGCTGGCGAGGGCGTATGCCCAGGCCGGGGGTGAAATCACCGCACCAGGCCGGGGGTGAAATCACCGCATCCTCGCTACAAGCGGGCGATGCACTCGGGGGCGCCGCAGGTCCGGCCAGAGCCGCGGCAGACCTTCCCGCAGGAGCAGCGGGCGGCCCGGCTGGCAAGCCAGGCCTGGTAGTCTCCCAGCGCGACCGTGCCGTCACCCTGATCAATGCTGTAGACCCGGCGGATTGCACCCCCCGGCAGGGCGACATACTCGCGCTGGATCGAGTCCATCTTTCTATTCTGACCGATGAGCAGAGCTGCCCGGTCGGACATCGCGCCCGGCTTTCTCAGGGCGCCGGCCAGCTGCGGCGCTCGTCGCCGCGCGGGTCATACGCCAGCCGGGCCGGGCCGGGGACAGCTCCGAACGTCATGACCGGATAGCTGGCATCGAATTCTTGCCACCCCGGATCGCCGGTTGCGGCGAACCGGATCCAGGCGGCATGCATCTCCGCGGCCAGGTCCGCCGGCGGGCTGGCTCCGGTCGCGAGCTGGGCTTCCGGCTCGGTCAGGTTGTCGAAAACGAACGGGATCTCGACGACGTGCCCGGCACCGAGGTCCTGGACCGGGCTCCGCCAGCCGAACTCGTAGAGATAGGTCGGCGCCGGACCGCTCGCCTCGAGCCGCGCTTCCGCCGCGGCGAACATGGGGTTGCGAAAGAACCAGTCCGTCACCAGGGCGCAGACGACGTCGCCAGCACTGGCGCCCGGCCGGTTGGCCTGGTAGGCGGCTGCCGTTTCCTGGCTGATCCCGAGTCCGCCCAGGATGAACGGCATCGCCTCCTCAGTCAGCGCCGCCGCCATCCCCGTCGGCACGAAGAAGAACCGGAACTCGTCGGTGTTGGTCCCGATCAGCAGGGTCACGTCCGCTCCCTGGCCGGTGGCGAGCGCGGCCTGCGGGACGACCGGCAGGATCTCGCCGTCCACGACCGGCGGGAATGCCATCGAGGTCCTGACGACGCTGGCTCCGAACCGTACCGGGTCCGGCGCGACTGCCATGGCGTCGCGCACGGCAGCCTGGGCCGCATTCAGCTTGTCGAGCGGGATTCCGGCCAGGCTCGCCGCGGTGGCGTCAAAGCCAAGCACCTTGCTGACCTCTCCGGTCACCAGCTGCGCATCCGCGGGGTCCGCTCCCACCTGGGCGGCGCCGCTCTGGGCGACAGCCCGGCGGAACAGGCCACGAGCCCGCGGCAAGCTGAGCAGCGTCATGACGCTCATCGCACCGGCAGACTCGCCGAAGATCGTCACGTTGTCCGGATCACCGCCGAACGCGGCGATGTTGTCGCGCACCCACTCCAGCGCCGCGACCTGGTCGAGCAGGCCGCGGTTGGGCGGCGCGTCCGGCAGCAGCGCGAAGCCATCGATCCCGAGCCGGTAGTTGATGCTGACCAGGACGACACCATCGCGGGCAAAAGCCTGCCCGTCATACATCCGGACGGCCGAGTTGCCGTTGGCGAACGCCCCGCCGTGGATCCACACCATGACCGGTGCGCGGCCCGCTACATCCGGCGTCCATACGTTCAGATTGAGCCAGTCGTCGCCGGGGATGTTCTGCTCAGGCAGCAATGCATCGAACGGCGGCACATAGTCGGGCTTGGGCGGGGTCGCGCCAAACATCACGCATTCCCTGATGCCCGGCCAGGCGGCTGGTGGCTGCGGCGCGGCGAACCGGAGCGGTCCGGTCGGGCTCGCGGCGTACGGAATGCCGAGAAACCTGTGCACGCCGTCGCCCGCGAGTGCGCCGCTAACCCTGCCGTACTGGGTGTTAACCGTCGTCATGCGGGCACTGTGCCACACAGGCACCGAGCGCGACAACAGCGGCGGCGGGCCGAGTAGGCTCCTCGGCGTGGCAGATGAGAACGCCGTGACCGGCGAGGGCACCGTAACTGACGCTAACGACTGGCGGCTGACGGTACGGCTGCGCGACAGCGGCCAGGCTGGCCGCGCGGCCGAGCACCTGAGCGCCCATCAGGTCGAGGGCGAGGTACAGCGTCGCCTTGGCGGCCGGGTAGTGGTCGGGACCAGCGGCGGTGACGAGCTGTTCCTGTACACCCACAGCCAGGACGCGGCGGCCATGGCCCAGCAGTCGGTGAGCACCGTGCTTTCTGGCCACGCCATGGCGGCCGACTACAGCGTCGACCGCTGGCACCCGGTCGCCGAGGAGTGGGAGCCGGCTGACGTTGCGCTGCCTGCTACCTCCGCGGAACTCGAGGCCGAACGGCAGCAACTGGACGCCGAGGAGACGAGCGAGTCACTGGCGAGCGGCATAGCGATGTTCGAGGTCCGGGTGCAGCTCCCATCGCACCGCGATTCCGTGGCCCTGGCCAACCGGCTTCGCGCGGCCGGATACTCGGTCGTGCGCCGATGGCGGTTCCTCGTGGTCGGCGCCAACAATGCCGATCAGGCCGAGGAATACGCGGCGGAAATCCGGCTGCAGGCACCCGCTGGCGCCATCGTCAGCACCGAGGAGGTCGGGCCCGCACGGCCTTACACGGCATTCGAGATCGCGGCCGGCTCGGGAATCTGACCGCCGGAAACGGGACGGCGGAGCTGATGCAGGGTCCAGCCGCGTCCGGTCCGGTCAAGCGGTCGGGTGTACTCGGCGAAGATCTCCGCCGCGCGCCGGTAAGACATCCGGCCGCGGCCGGTCAGCGGGCAGATGTCGGCGGCCGGGGTCCCGGCGGGCGCCCGCCGGTCGGTGCGGAACAGCGGCCCCACGCGGCGCCCCGCCAGCAGCCAGGCGAGCAGCTCTCCGGTCCCGGCTCGCCACTCGATTGGCGCGCGTCCGGTGCATGGCCGGGCTCGGCGGCCTCGGACGTCGATAGCGTCAGCGTCAAGGTCGAGTACGGCCTCGGCTGAGGCGCCGCTGTCGGCGAGCAAGTGCCAGAAGGCTTGTTCGCGCAGCCCGGCGGGCACAGCGAACAGAACTTCCCGCTGCGCCTCGGTCAGCGGCGCTGCGACCGCAGGCGAGGCCTCCACGTGCCGCAGCGTTGCAGTCGGGTCAGCGGTGATCCACTGGCGCTGCTGCCACCAGCCCACGGCGCTGCGCAGCGCCGACACCTCGCGGTTCACCGTCCTCGGCTCCGCATGCAGCCTCCGGTGCGCGACCGCGTCGGCCAGTCGCATCTCCGTGCCCGCTTCATCCAGGACTGCCAGCGGCACGACCGGCGGGCACGCACTGCGCCTGCCGCGGCCAGCCGGCGGCAGTTTACCGACCAGCGGCCATGCCCAGCTCGCCAGCGAGATCCGGTACACGCGCTGGGATCCGGGCCGAAGGCTGGCCTCGGCGAGGTACCGGTCTACGGCGACCGCATACTCCACCGGTACGGCACAGGCCGGGGGCGTCATCTGACTGCTCCTTCTGACATTCGTGTCGTTCATATTCCAGCGTGCGGCGGAAAATGTCAACGCCGCCGAATTTACTGCGGTTGCACGTCGCTGGGCTGGTAATTCGCTCGGTCTTCGTCTCGTAGTTATTGCCATGTACGAGGAAATTCTGGCAGCCTGAATTGCATGCGAGTCCGCAATTCTAGTTCGATTCTTAATCGCAGTAAATCAATTCGCAAATCAGGTAACGGGCCGAATTCAGGACGCGGCCCTTCCGGCGTCGCGGCCCACCGAGCAAGTCGGCTCGGTCCGCTGGCCGACCGCAACTTCCGGGTCTTTTATGCGGGCTACAGCACCTCCCTGCTCGGGTCCGCAATGTCGCCGATCGCGATCAATTTCGCGCTGCTCGATCGCGGCGTGACGGCCAGCGGGCTCGGTGTCGTGCTGGCCGCTGGTGTAGTGCCGCAGGTGCTGCTCATGATCGGGGCTGGCGTGATCGCCGACCGGCTCGGCCGCCGTCCGGTCATGGTCGCCGCCGATGCCGGCCGGATGGGGGCGATGGCCACCGTTGCCGTGCTGCTGTTCACGGCGACGCCGGCGATCTGGGTGTTTGCAGTGCTCGCCGCGCTGCGCGCCACCGGCGACGCCTTGTTCACGCCGGCGTTCGGCGGGCTGCGCGCGGAGATTTCCGCGCCGGACCGGCTGCCGGACGCTAACGCGCTGCTGCAGGTCGCCCAGTCGGCCGCCATGGTGCTCGGCCCGGCTCTAGCCGGGGTCCTGATCGCGGTGATCAGCTCGGCGGCCGTGGTCGCCATCGACGCGGCGACGTATGGCGTGAGCGTGATCGCGCTCCTCCTGCTCCGCGTGCAGTCGCCGCCGCGACCCGCCAGTACGCCGCTGCGCGACCTGGCCGCGGGCTGGACGGAGTTCCGCGCGCACACGTGGCTCTGGCTGACGACGGCACAGTGGTCGCTGCTGAACCTGCTGACCTACGCGCCGTATCTGCTGCTCGGCCCTGTGATGGCGGAGGCCTATCTCGGCGGCGCGCGGGCCTGGGGCATCGTGATCGGGGCACAGGCCGCCGGATCCGTGCTGACGGGGCTGCTCCTGGTCGGCCGGCGGCCGTCCCGGCCGCTGGTGATCTCAACGCTGGGCACCGCGGCGGTTCCGCTGCCGTGCCTGCTGCTGGCGATGCATGCCCCGGCAGCGGCTGTCGCCGCCGCTGCCTGTGCCGCGGGCGCGGGGATCACGATGTCTGGCACATTCTGGTCCACCACCATTCAGCAGCGCGTCCCGGCGGCGATGCTGTCCAGGATCACCGCGCTGACCACGACTGGGTCGTTCGCACCAGGGTCCTTCGGGCTCGCACTCGTGGGCCCGGTGGCGGCGGCGGTTGGCGCGACGCACGTCCTGGCCTTCGCGGCCGCCTGGGGCCTGGCGAGCGGCGTGGCTGTCTGCTGCCTGCCGCCGATATGGGCGGTGCGCGCGAGCAACGGCGTGATGGGGCCAACGCTGCCCGTAGAAGGGCAGCAGACTGCCCAACGTTGCCCTTAAACCTGGCGGCCGCGGCGAATGCTTCAGTGAGAGGCTGGCCGCATGGCGCAGCATGCCGAGGTCGTATTCGCCGGCGGGCCGATCTACACCGCGAACACCTCTCACCGCCGGATGGTCACGGCGACCTGTGACGATGGCACTCCGGCCACTGCGGTGGCGGTCGCGGGCGGCCGGATTGTCGCGATCGGCGCCGACGGCGACCGCGACATCGCGGACCTGACCGACTCGGCCACGGACATCGTGGACCTGCGCGGCCGGGCGCTGTTGCCGGGATTCCAGGACGCGCACGTGCACCCGGCATTCGCTGGCGTCACCATGCTCGGCTGCAACCTGATCGGTGCCGCGACCTTGGACGAAGCGTTGGCCAGAATCGCCGGCTACACCCGCCAGCACCCGGACCTGGCGTGGATAACGGGCTCTGGCTGGCGGATGGAATGGTTTTCCGGCGGTACCCCGGACCGGCACACGCTTGACGCGGTGACGCAAGGCCGTCCGGCATACCTGTCCAACCGGGACGGGCACGGCGCGTGGGCCAGCACACGCGCTCTCGAGCTGGCCGGCCTCGACGCCCGCACGCCCGATCCCGCAGATGGCCGGATCGAGCGCGAGGCCGACGGCGCCCCGCAGGGCACCCTCCACGAAGGAGCCGCCGACCTGGTCGGCCGGCTTGTCCCGCCGCTGACCATAGCGGAGCGGCTGGCTGGGCTGCTGCTCGCGCAGCAGCACCTGCACGCGCGCGGCGTCACCGCCTGGCAGGACGCCATCGTGGGGGAGTACCTGGGCAGCGCCGACCCGCTGCCGGTGTACCTCGCCGCGGCGGCCAGCGGTCAGCTCACCGCGCGAGTACAGGGCGCGCTCTGGTGGGATCGCGGGCGAGGTGACGAGCAGCTGCCGGACATCCTGGCCAGGCGGGAGCAGGCGCGCGGCCTCAGCTGGCCGGACCAGCGGTTCCGGGCTGAGACCGTGAAGATCATGCAGGACGGCGTCGCGGAGAACTTCACGGCCGGGATGCTCGATCCGTACCTCGATCCAGCCGGCTGCCAGCAGCACGGCAGCGGGCTGTCTTACGTCGACCCAGCGGCGCTGCCCGGGTACGTCACGCAGCTCGATGCGGCCGGCTTCCAGGTCCACTTCCACGCCATCGGCGACCGGGCGGTGCGCGAAGCACTGGACGCGATCGAGGCGGCACGGAACGCCAACGCCGGCCCCGGTGGTCAGCACGCTGACCACCGGCACCACATCGCCCACTTGCAGGTGATGCATCCCCGTGACGTGCCCAGGTTCGCGGCGCTCGACGTCACGGCGAACATGCAGGGTCTGTGGGCGGCGCACGAGCCCCAGCTGGATGAGCTGACCATCCCGTTCCTCGGACCGCAGCGGTCGCAGCGGCAGTACCTATTCGGCGACCTGATGCGATCGGGCGCGCGCCTCGCGGCAGGCAGCGACTGGGCGGTCAGCAGCGCCAACCCGATGCGGGCCATCCACGTAGCGGTCAGCCGGTCACTGCCGGGCTCGGCCGGGCCCCGCGCACAGCCGTTCCTGCCGGGCCAGAGTTTGGACCTGGCCGTCGCGCTGGCTGCGTACACCGCAGGCTCCGCGTACGTGAATCATCTCGACCATCAGACCGGCACGATCGAGCGCGGCAAGCTGGCGGACCTCGTGGTGCTGGACAGGGATCCATTCGCGCACCCGGCCGCGGAGATTGCGAGCACCGGAGTGGCCGCTACCTACGTGCAGGGTCAGCAAGTCTATTTGTCGATATCTCGATAAAGAAACAAAGGAGAGACGTACCGATGCCGGTTGCCATGACAGAACTCGGCCGCGGCGGCCCGCGTGTGTCGAGGGTTGGCCTCGGCCTGATGGCGATGTCGGGCGTCTACGGCCCCGCCGACGAGACGGAGAGCAAGGCGACCATCCGAGCCGCGCTCGACGCCGGCATCACGCTGCTCGACACCGGCGACTTCTACGGCATGGGCCAGAACGAGCTCATGCTGCGCGACGCTCTTCGGGGCGTGGACAGGTCGAGCGTGTTCATCCAGGTCAAATTCGGCGGCCAGCGCGACCCGAGGGGCGCGTTCGTCGGTCACGACGCCAGTCCGGCCATGGTAAAGAGCTCGCTCGCCTACTCGCTGACGAGGCTCGGCACGGACTACATCGACTTGTATCAGCCGGCCAGGCTCGACGGCCACGTTCCCATCGAAGAAACGGTGGGCGCAATTGCCGAGATGATCCAAGCCGGCTACGTCAGGTATCTGGGTCTTTCTGAGATGGGTGCCGACACCATCCGGCGTGCGGCCGCGGTCCACCCGGTGACTGCCCTCCAGATTGAGTACTCGCTGATGAGCCGCGGAATCGAGCAGGCGATCCTGCCCGCAGTGCGGGACCTCGGTGTCGGCGTCACCGCGTACGGGATCATGTCCCGCGGCCTGCTGTCGGCCGACAGCGCCCGCGCGATCGGCGCCGGTGACCCGCGCGGTCGGTTTCCCCGGTTTCAGGGCGAGAACCTGCAGCGCAACCTCGGTCTCGTCACGGCGCTCGAGCAGGTTGCGGCCAGTCGTGGCGTCACGACCGCCCAGCTGGCGATTGCCTGGGTTGCATCGCGTGGCAGCGACATCGTCCCGCTGATCGGCACCAAGCGCCGGGACCGGCTCAGGGAGGCGCTCGGTGCCCTCGAGGTGACGCTCAGCCCTGAGGACCTCGCGGCCATCGAGGCCGCGGTGCCCAGTGCGCAGGTCGCGGGTGATCGTTACGATCCGGCGCAGATGTCGGCGCTCGATAGCGAGAAGCCCGCCATCTGACCTGGCGAACGCCGCTACCTGTCGGCGCGATAGGTCAGCAGGACGTTGCCTGACCGGAACTCGCGGCACCGCGCCAGTGCCAGCCTCGTGTTGCGGGCGCCAGCCAGCACCGCGTGGCCAGCGCCCAGAATCACCGGGCTGACCATGATGCGCAGCTCATCGATGAGGCCGAGGTCGAGCAGGCTTGCCGCCAGGGTGGAGCTGCCCAGTAGGGCGATGTCCCGGCCCGGCTGCTCCTTGAGCTTGCCTAGCTGCGCTGGCACGTCGTCGCTGATGAGGGTGGTCGGTGACCATGCGGCGCGGTCGAGCGTCCGCGACACGACAACCTTGTGGTAGCTGTTCATCCGCTCGGCGGTGGCCGGATCGACCTGTCTGGCCGCCGGGCTCGGCCAGAAGTCCGCCATGAGGAGATAGGTGCGGCGGCCAAAGAGCAGCGTGTCGGCCTCATCGAGCTGCTCGACCGCGAACTCGTTGAATTCTGCGTCGACGTTGTGCCAGGACAGGTCCCCGTCGGCGGTCTCGTGATAACCGTCGGCGCTGACCATGAGGAACGCGAAGATCGTGCGCATCGTCAGCTCCTCTCAGCTCGCGGCCTGGCCGGCCAGGTACTTGCCGAGGTTGTCGAGCAGCGACTCGGTGCCCTCCTGGCGGGCCTCGGGCTGATCGAGGCCGTCCAGGAAGGCGCCCTGCTCGGTATAGGTCAGCGCGGCGCCGCCGTCGGCCGCCTCGATCTGCACGGTGGCCACGGACACCGATATGCGGTCCTGCCCCGCGTACATCTCGTAGGCGTAGACAATGCGCTGGTCCGCCACGATGTCGTAGTACTGCGCGTCGTAGCGGTAGCTCACGCCGTCTGGCGCGAGGGCGGTGAAGCGCTCATGACCGCCGACATGAAAGTCAAAGTCGCCGCCAGCGTCGTCGGAGGGATGGTCCGGATCGCTCATCCAGGCCTTCTTGGCTTCCTGGCTTGCCCATGCCGCGAAGACCCGGGCTGGCTGAGCCGGGTACGCGCGCTCGATCACAAAGGTGGCGTGCTGCACTGAACGCTCGGTCATTGCTGCTCCTGCTCCTGCTGCTGGTGGTCGGGGTTGGCTGATGGCACCGAGTTGCCCTCCGGGCTGGCGAGGTAGTCGCCGAGGCGATCGAGTCGCCGCTCCCAGAGCGTGCGGCGCTCGGTGATCCACGCCTCGGCTGACCGCAGTGCGGCCGCCTCAATGCGGCAGGTCCGCGTGCGGCCCACCTTCTGCGTACGGACGAGCCCGCTGGCTTCCAGCACCTGCACGTGCTGGACGACGGCGGCGAGCGACATCGCCAGCGGCCGGCCGAGCTCACTGACCGAGGCCGGCCCACGGCTAAGCCGCTCGACCATGAGCCGCCTGCCGGGGTCGGCAAGCGCCTGGAACACCCGGTCAAGGTCCAGGTCGGTAGCTTGGTTAAGCATGTACTTCAGTATCTGGCAGGCGGTCTCAATAGTCAAGCAGTTACTTCACTATGCGAGCGCTCTGGAGATGTCGGCGCTATCCGCGATGATGGGAACGGCCAGCCGATCGAGGGAGGCAGGGTGGCGGCATCCAGCGCCGTCTCGGCGCGAGATGTGCACAACCGGCGGTTCGCTGCTCAGCTGCTGTCGGGACCGCCTGCCACCAGCCCGGTCCAGGTGGTGGAGCGGCTGCTCGCGGTGCAGGGGCAGGATCCGCGCGGCGCCCGGCTGGCCGTCCGCGCCAGGACGGCGGGGCTGACCGCCGCCGACGTCGACCGGGCGCTGACGCAGGACAAGTCCCTCCTCATCACCTGGCTCAACCGCGGCACGCTGCACCTGATCCGCACCGAGGACTACTGGCCGCTGCACCGCCTCACCGCCAAGCCGCAGTTCCAGATCGGCTCGCGTCGCATACTGGCCCGGCTGGGGGTGTCGGCTGCCGAGGCTGACCGTGCGGTTGATGTGGTCGAGCAGGCCCTCGCTGCCGACGGTCCGCTCACCCGGACGCAGCTGGCCGAGCGGCTGGCGTCGGGCGGCCTGCCGCCCGTCAGCGGGGCGGCGCTGCAGGTGCTGATCCTGGCCAGCCTGCGCGGCTTTGCCGTCCGCGGTCCGATGATCGGTGGCCAGCAGGCGTACGTGCACGTTCGGGACTGGCTCGGCCGCCCGCCGCCAGAGCCGGAGCCCGAGGTCGCCCTGGCGTGGCTGGCCCGTCGTTATCTTGCCGGGCACGGCCCGGCCGCGGACCACGACCTGGCCAAATGGGCCGGGCTGCCAGTCACGTGGGCTCGCCGGGGCCTGGCGGCCATCGCGGCCGAGCTGGCCGACCGCCCCGACGGCCTGGCCGAGCTGGCCGGATCGCCGTCGGACGCGGCCGAGCCGCCACCGCGGCTGCTCGGCCCGTTCGACCCGGTGCTGCTCGGCTGGAGTTCCCGCGCGCCGGTGCTTGGTGAGCGTCAGGACGTCGTTGTCGTCGGCAACGGCCTGTTCCGCCCGTTCGCCCTGGTGGACGGCCGGGCTGCCGGCATCTGGGCGTACCGGCGCGGTCAGGTTGAGCTCGACCTGTTCGATTCGCTGCCCGCCGAAGCCGAGGCTGCGCTGGAGGCCGAGGCCGCCGACGTGCGGCGTTATCTCGCCGGAGAACCGGAACTAGCAGCGGAGTAACAGGTGCCAGACCGAAGCACAGAGCCCAAGGTGCCCGAGCTCGCTGACATGCCGTTCGCGCACGTGCTGACGCCGCACGAGGGCGACCTCGGTTCCGATCGCGATTTCGACACCGTGCTGTTCGAGCGAGCCGACTTCGACGATCCGCGCCTGCCCAACGCGAGGTTCCTGGAGTGCGCGTTCCGCACGGTGACGATCAGCGACGGTAGGCTGCCGAGATCGAGCCTGCAGGACGTCTGGCTCAGGGACGTGCGCATAACCGGCACGGACATGGCCGAGAGCCGGTGGCAGGACGTGACCGTTATCGGCTCGAGCCTGGCCGGCGTCCAGGTGTTCGGCGCCGAGCTGCGGCGGGTCGTCTTCAGCGGCTGCAAGCTCGACTCGGTGAACTTCCGCGCGTCACTGCTCACCGGCGTCACATTCGACCACTGCGTGCTGCGCGACGTCGACTTCGCCGGCGCGACGCTGTCGGAGTGCCGGTTCCCTGGCACCGAACTCACCAGGGCCGACTTCAGCAAGGTCACCATGGAGCGCACCGACCTGCGCGGCGCGTCGCTCGGCATCGTGATCGACAAGGACTCGCTGAGCGGCGCCATCATCAGCTCCGCGCAGCTGTCGGTCGCCGCGCCGGTGCTCGCCGAAGCGCTGGGCATCGTCGTACGCGACGAGCCGTAGCGCGCCCTGGGGCTGGCGCCACCGGGTCACTGGTGTTCGCCAGAATCGCCTGAAGAGGGCCTGGCCGGCCAGCACGGCGGCCAGGATGGCGGCGGCGGCGATCCCGTCCAGCCAGAAATGGTTGGCGGTCACGACCACGGCGAGGGTGGTCATGACGGGGTAGGCGACCGCGAGCCAGCGCCACCGGCTTCGCAGCATGGTGATGACCGCGATCGCCACGAGGATGGCCCAGCCGACATGCACCGATGGCATCGCCGACAACTGGTCGGCGTCGAAGCCCGCTGCGTTGCCGTAGACCGACTGGTGATACAGGACGGCTGTGTCGACCATTCCCGTGCTCGCCAGCATGCGGGGCGGCGCCACCGCGATCAATTGGACGCCCAGGCACAAGCCGGTGAAAGTCACCAGGGTCGTCCGCCACCTCCCGTAGTCGGCCCGGTGCCGGACGAACAGCCAGATCATGCACCCGATCAGCACCGGGAAATGCAGGATGTCGTAATAGAGGTTCCAGAACTGGATGAGCAGCGGATGCGGCAGAAAAAGCCGCTGCACCCAGGCCTCGTTCGGCAGGCCCACGTCCCGCTCGACGCGCCAGATCCAGCGCGCCCTGCTCAGTGCCTGATCGGGTCCGAGCGAGGAGAACTCGCCTGCATACTGCCAGAGCGCGTAGAGGGCCACGATGAGGGCGGACTCCAGCGCAACGGTAGCGATCTTGGTGAGCGGCGACCGGCGGGCTGCCCGGAGCGCGATTGATGCGACCGCGAGCCCGGCGGCCGCCCCGGATGCCTGCTGCCAGTCCAGGGCGAGGTCGATCACCCCGGTTGCCTGGCTTTGTAGGTCACCAGGTCAGGTTACGACCTCATGACATGTAACCGACCGGGAGGTATCTCCGGATTATCCGGCTGGTGAGTTACGAGCCCCTGAGCGCTAGTCGGGCCGGGCGAACGAAGCCGGATCTGGCTGCTGCCTCGGCAGCACAACCTCGGCCGAAACGTCGGCGGCCAGCCGGACGATGTCGCCGTCGGCGAGCCGGACGGAGATGCCGGGCAGCACCCGGTCGCCGTTGACGAATGTGCCATTCGTCGAGTTCTCGTCCTTGATGCTGGCGTGCCCGCCGTCGTCCATCGTCACGGTCGCGTGCCGCCGCGACACGTTGACGTAGTCGGCAAAGGCCGCTGCTACCAGGGACTCAGCCGGATCCCGGCCGAGCAGCAAGGTGGTGCCAGCCGGAACCTCCACGTTCCCGGTCGGGAAGGTAAGCCGGAGCACAGCCGCGGAGATTGATCCCGATCGCGCATCAGGGCGCAGGAACTCCTGCATCACGGTGTTGGCCGCGGGCGTGTCGTCCTCCCTCGGGGACCTGGGCAGGTTGGCGCCGCAGGTGAAGCAGATCAGGTCCCCAGGTCGCACCGCGGCCGCGCAACTCGGACAGGTCAGCTGTGCCATCACGTCCTCCTGTACTCCCTCCTGTACTCCACAGCTCGCAGCCCCCCATCTGCACCCCTACCGGAATGCCCGACGAGAGATTAACGTGCCAGCCTCCGATGATGTGCCAGACCCCACCAGAGCGGACTCAAAAGGCGCTTGCGGGCACGCCACGGCAGGTGGCTGACCAGGAGGGCTGCCGTACCATCCAAGGCATGGTGGGCTTCACGCTCGACGATGAGCAGGAGGCGCTCCGCGCCACGGTCGCAGCTTTCGCGCGCGAGGTCGTCGCGCCCGTGATCGGGGGGTTCTACGAGCGGGGAGAGTTTCCCTACGACATCGTGGCGCGGATGGGCAAGCTCGGCCTGTTCGGCCTGCCGTTCCCGGCGGAGTACGGCGGCATGGGTGGTGACTATTTCGCGTTCTGCCTGGCCCTGCACGAGCTGGCCCGGGTTGACTCCTCGGTGGCCATCACGCTGGAGGCGGCGGTGGGCCTCGGGGCCATGCCCATCTACCGGTTCGGCACCACGCCGCAGAAGCAGCAGTGGCTGCCCGGGCTGTGCAAGGGAGAGCAGCTGGCGGCTTTCGGGCTGACCGAACCCGGTGGCGGCTCAGACATTCCCGGCGGGATGCGCACCACCGCCCGGCTCGACGGCGACGAGTGGGTGATCGACGGCTCGAAGGCCTTCATCACGAACGCCGGCACGGCGATTACCTCCGTCGTGACGGTGCTCGCCTTCACCGGGCCGCCCGCCAGCAAGGACGGGGGCCGCCGGGACATCTCGGCGATCATGGTGCCGTCTGGCACGCAGGGGTTCACCGTCGGCCAGGAATATTCCAAGGTCGGCTGGCGCGCCTCGGACACCAGGGAGCTGGCTTTCTCGGGCTGCCGGGTGCCGCGAGAGAACCTGCTCGGGCCGCCGGGCCGCGGATATGCCCAGTTCCTGCAGACCCTGGACGAGGGCCGCGTGGCGATCGCGGCGCTGTCGGCCGGGCTCGCGGAGGGCTGCGTCGACGAATGCCTGCGCTATGCGCGCGAGCGGACAGCCTTCGGGCACTCTCTCGCCCACTATCAGGCCACCCAGTTCAGAATCGCGGACATGGCCGCGAGGGCCCATGTCGCGCGACTGGCCTGGTATGACGCGGCCGCCCGGATCGTCGCGGGTACCCCGTTCAAGTCGCAGGCGGCGATCGCGAAGCTCACGTGCGCCAACGCGGCCATGGACAACGCCAGGGACGCGACGCAGATCTTCGGCGGCTACGGCTTCATGAACGAGTTCCCGGTCGCCCGGTTTTACCGGGACGCCAAGGTGCTCGAGATCGGCGAGGGCACGTCGGAGGTGCAGCGGATGGTCATCGCCCGCCAGCTGGGACTCAGCGGCGCCTAGCTGCCTGGCTTGACGATCATGGGCGGGACGGCCGGCGGGTTTTTCGCAATGACGTTGGTGTTTGCCAGGAGCCGGACCACCCGCTCGAGGCCTGTCACGCTCGTCGATGTCGGGTACGTGCCGATCGTCGACAGGTCGGCGTCCGCCGCAGTCATGCCGGTCGTCCTCGGAAGTAGCTGCTGCACCTGGCCGGTCATGGACGCGTTCGCCTGCGCGTTGCCGATAGCCGCCTGGAAGTCGGCTACCGCCGCGGCATTGTGCGTGACCCAGGAGCTCGTCGCGACGTAGCCAGTCAGCGGCATGCCCGCGGTCGAGCCGCTGTAGGCGTCGAGCACCTCGACCGCGCCGAACTGGCTCTGTGCCTCGTAGATGTAGGGCTCGCTGACGAGGACCGCTGGCAGCACGCCCCGCTGAAGCTGGCTGATCTCCTGCTGCTGGGACATCGGCTTCCAGTTCATCGACAGGGCCCCGTTGCCGAGGTAGTTCGTGAGGACCTGGGTGGCGGCGGCTGTTTCCAGGCTCACCGCATGGTTGGAGCCCGGTCCGATCACCAGCTGGTCGTTCGGCACGCCAATAGGCTGGCCCTGCAAGTCGGCCGGCGAGCTGATGTTGGAGCCCGGCATGGTGAGGATCTCAAGCACGCCGGCCGAGGCATCGTAGCTGTCCGCGAGCACCCGAAGGTCCGGGCTATTCGCCTGCGCGAAGAAGATGTCGCCGTAGTCGCTCGCCGCGATATCGGCCTTACCGCTCTGCAGGGCGGCCAGTTCGGCCGACTCGCTCGTGTAGGACTTGATCACGACGTTGCGCAAGCCTGCGGCGGCAAAGTCGCCGTCCTTCTGCGCGAGATAGAGCGGGGCAGTGTCGATGCCCGGTACCGCGGCGATGATGACCGGCCCGGTCACCGTGCCGCCCGGCGTCGATCCGCTGCTGCAGCCTGCCGCGGTGAGGACCGCGAGGCCTACGGCCGCACCAGCGAGACGGCGGGGACGGAGCCACCGGCCGCCCCGGGCCGGCTGAAGGGCGCCGACCGGATCATGCCTCATGACACTCCTTGCGCCGTTTGGGGGTTATGACGACACATCGTTCGGGAGATCCATCCGGCAAACCCGAAGACGGCCCGATGCGGCAGACAGTACCCTATTGCTGCCAGGAGGCCCGTCAAACGTAACGTTACATCGGTTTTTCCGATTCGTACGTGTATTGACGCACGTTGCCCGGTTACCGGCTAGAGTTGCCCTGGCTGTGTGACCGACTGCACCCAAAGAAGGGTCGTTATCTGGGAGGTTAGGCATGTCGGTAGCGCCGCGCGGCGCGTCGGCCTCCCCGATATCGCGGCTACCAGGTGAGGGGTTCAGAGACTGTGCCGTCCCGAGTTAAGCAGGTCCGCAGCGCCGCCCCGGGCCGGCCCGGGGCCCGCCCGACGGGCGCACCCCCAGCCACATCGCGTCAGCCCGCCGGCCGCGGCCGCGCCGCCGGGGCGCCAGCCCCGCCAGCCAGTTCTGGCCCTAGGGCCAGATCTGTGCCGCCGGGCGGAGCAGTCCCGCCTGCCGCCGCCGCGCCGCCGGGCGCAGCGCCAGCCAGCCAGCAGACTGCGGGCCGTTCGATCGCCGGACTCGCGGCGTCACGCCGGACGCTGAAGAACTGGCGAGTCCGATCCAGGCTGCTGATGCTCATCACCATTCCTACGCTGACGTCGGTCGTTCTGGGCGGTACGTACATCGCCACCTCCGTGCAGAACGCGCTCGCATTTCAGCGGGTGGAGACACTGGCCAGCCTGAGTTCCGACGTCACGGGCCTGGTCGCTCATCTGGAAGATGAGCGGGACCAGACGATGGAGTACATCGGCCAGGGTAATAACGGCCGCGCGGGCACACTTGGGGGCCAGAAGGCCGGCAGCCCGGCGGCGCAGAACCTGAGCCTGGTCCGCCAGGAGCAGACCCTGACGCAGCCGTGGGTACGCAAGGTCAGCACGGACAGCGCGGCCGTCGGCGCCGGCTACCCGCTCCAGGTCCAGCAGGGGGCGAGGAACCTGGTGGACCAGGTGGGGCTGCTTGGCACGTTGCGGACCGCGGCGACAGCGACGAGATTGCCCGCTGCCGACGTGATGGCCAGCTACACCAAGATGATCGATGAGCTGCTGTC
>DASQIW010000167.1:0-5355 GCA_035631375.1 Streptosporangiaceae bacterium | reverse complement strand
ACCTCGCTCTTCGGAGCGGCCATAACGGCTGCCGCGGCCAGGCTCGCGGGCGTTCGTGCCCCGCGAGTGCGCTGGAAGATTACCGACGGTCCCTGGTTCCTCAACATGCTCGCCGAGTTGTCCTACGACGGGCTGGAGGCGCGGATCCGCTTTGACCGCGCTGTCGCGGACCCGGCCGGCAGAACACGCCTGGAACCAGAAGCGGAAGCGGTACTGACGCGGGCCACGCCTCCGGATGCCGGTGCGGCGTAGGTCTGGTCGCGATCCGGATAAGTCGGCCCTGGGCACTGTCGGCTGCGACTGAGGTGCCCGGCTACCGGGCGGCGCGACCACCCAGGAATTGCTCGTCCGGGCGACCCGCAGCGCTGTCCCGAGCAGCAGCACGAGCAGCGCCAGCCCGGTCAGGACGTAGGCGTTCCCGGCGAACAGCTGCCAGCCGTGCCAGGTCTGCTCGAGGTTGTTACCGCTCGGCGCGGCCCAGATGACACCCCTGTCCCACCCCGCGGACAGGTCGGTCTCCCCCCACAGTTTCGTTGCCCACGCGCCGTAGATGGCCATGGTGATGGCGCCCCCGGCAAAGCACGCCCATCGGCTCCAGCCGCGAGCCAGCAGCCCGTAGTAGAGAAACACCGGCGCCGCCATCAGCACCCAGACCCAGTGGTGGTCCCAGCTGATCGGGGAGATGAGCACGCCGGTGAGAGCGCAGGCCGCGACCCCGAGGACCCGGTGGCCGTTCCGGTCGAGGATGGCGGCGGCGCCGAGGCCGAGGATCGCAACGATGACCGCAGTGGCCAGCCATATTCCGTGCGCTCCCGTCCCGCCCAGGCGCTCGATGAGGGCGAGCAGAGACTGGTTCCCCTCCCACGGGATGTTGCCGGCATAGCTGCCCTTCAGGAACAGCCCGTGCAACCACCAGCGCGAGGAATCCGTGGGCGTGACGACAAACCCGAGGACGATGGTGACGGCAAACGTTCCGGCGGCCACGGCAGCAGCCCGGTACCGGCGGGTCAGCAGCAGGTAGGGAATGAAGATCAGCGGGACCAGCTTGACGCCCGCCGCTATGCCGACACCGATTCCCTTCCACCAGCGCCTGTCTGGCTGCAAGACGTCCCAGAGCACGAGCGCCATGAGAACCAGCTCGACCTGGCCTAGGTAAATGGTGCGCTGCACGGGTTCGGTCATCAGCGCGAGCGCGGTGCCGAGCAGGACGAGAGCAAGGCCCCGCTTGCCGGTCAGTCCGCGCTCGCGGCCCAGCGCGCGCACGGTGACACTCGCCGCCAGCACGACCGCGAGGAGGTTGACGGCGCTGGCTACCTGCTCGATCTTCAGCAGCTTCAGGTGCGCCGGGATCACGGCGAACGGCAGAGCCGCGAAGGGCGGATAGATGAACTTGATCCCGGCGAACCCAGGCGGCCCCGGCCAGTCATAGAGCGGGCTGCCGCGGCTCGGATCATAGAAAGGAGCCACATGCCGGACGATCAGTCCGGCGTCCCGGTAGACCCCCAGGTCGAGCGGGAGCGACCACATGCCCGGCGATGTCCCGGTCAGGTGCGCGTACCAGGCCAGGACGGCGCCCAGCGCCACCACCCCGGCGAACAGCAACCAGTTATCGATCCGGTTGCTGGTGGCCATCGATTCCTGGCCGGTTGGCCCCGCCTGCCGGCCGGCCCGATCCGGTTGCCAGGCTGCCGTCACAGCACTCCCGGTCGCTGATCGTGGATGGTGCCGTTCTGGTCACCAGCTCCGGAGAGCCGCAGGCCTGACGGCTTGCCGATTAGCTGGAGATACCCGGCCCATCGCAAGCTGGCACCATGACCTGGCAAAGCGTGCACATTGCTGTCCAAGCGGCCGCCGGCCTGCCGAGGTGCTGCGATCGCAAGCCAGCCCGTTCCCGTATTTAAGGGTGTTTGCCCTTCCGGGAGCCGGAAAGCGGGCTGCGTCCCGCCGGGGGCAGCGGACTTAGGCTGGCGATGCGCTGGCCGACTGCTGACAGTGTCGCCCGGCGGCAGATGAGGAGGCCTGGGCATGGCATTCACCGACGCGGCCGCGGAACTCGTCGCCACGCTGGCCGATGAAGGGGTGCAGCACCTGTTCATCAACCCCGGCACCGACACCGCGCCGGTGCAGGAGGCGCTGGCGGCGGCCCGGACGGGCGGGACCCCCAGGCCGCGCGCGGTGCTCTGCACGCACGAGTTCGTCGCGCTGTCCTCTGCCATGGGGCACTACTTCGTCACCGGTACGCCGCAGGCGGTCATGGTGCACGTCGACGCCGGGACGCTGAACCTCGGCGGCGCCTGGCACAACGCGCAGCGCAACCGGCTGCCCGTGGTCGTCTTCGCCGGCCGCTCGCCCTACACCACTGCCGGTGACGTCCCTGGGCACCGCGACGCCCCGATCCACTGGCAGCAGGAACAGCTCGACCAGCAGGCCATCGCCCGCGCTTTCGGCAAGTGGTTCATGGAGGTGCCGCGCGGCCGGGAGCTCGGGCCGATCGTCCGCCGCGCGTACCAGGTCGCCCAGTCCGATCCGCGCGGGCCCGCCTATGTGATGCTGCCCCGCGAGGCGCTGATGGAGCCCGGCGGAGCTGACCTCGCGCGCAGACTGCCACCGCCGCGCCGGGCCGCGCCCGATCCATCCGGCCTCGCCGAGATGGCGCAGGTGCTGGCCGGCGCGCAGCACCCAGTCATCATCACCAGCAGGACCGGGGACCGGCCTGGTGCCGTCGCCAGCCTCGTGGAGATCGCCGAGCTGCTCGGCGCCCCGGTCCTCGACCAGCGCGACCGAGTCAACTTCCCGTCCCGCCACCCGCTCTACGGCGGGGATGCGGCCGAGCTGCTCGCCCGCGCGGACGTCGTCCTGCTGCTCGATAGCGAGGTGCCGTGGATCCCGGCGCTCGCCGCCCCGCCCGCGACGGCGACCGTCCTGCAGATCGACATCGACCCGGCCAAGGCCACGATGCCCCTGTGGAGCTACCCGGTCGATCTCGCGCTGACGGCCGACACCTCAGTCGCGCTGCCGCTGCTCGCTGGCGAGCTGCGAGTGCTGGCCAGCCGGGCCCAGCAGGCCGACTGGGCGGTGCGGCACGAGCAGGTCTCCGGCCAGCTGGCACAGATCCGCCAGCAATGGGACGCCTTCGCCAGCTCCGACGATCCCGCCGCGGCGCCGCACGCGATGATGCAGGCACTGAATAAGGTGCTGCCGCCGCGCGCCATCGTGCTCGAGGAGGCGGTCACGGCGCGCAGCGCGCTCATCCGCCAGATCGACCGCGAACCAGGCAGCTTCTTCGACACCGGGTCGCCGGCCCTCGGCTGGGCGATCGGCGGTGCCATGGGCGTGAAGCTGGCCCGGCCGGACGCTCCAGTGTTCGCCGTCTGCGGCGACGGCTCGTTCGGCTTCGGGGTGCCGACTGCGGCGTTCTGGTCCGCGCACCGGGCTGGCGCGCCGTTCATCGCGGTCATCCTCAACAACCACAGCTACCGCGCGTCGCGGCTGCCGGTCGGCCGGCTGTACCCGGGCGGCGCGGGCGAGAAGGAAGGCAGCTTCCCGGAAGCGGATCTGTCGCCGGCCCCGGACTACGTCGGCCTGGCGACCGCGTACGGCGGCGGCGGGCGGGTCGTGAGCCACAGCGCGGAGCTCGCCGACGCGGTCGAGTACTGCCTGGGCCTGGAAGCTGACGGGCGCTGTGCGGTCATCGACATCCGGCTGCCGGCCGCCTAGCCGTCGGGTTGCCGGGGGCGTGGTGGGCCCCCTGTGGCCCCTAGAAGGGCAGCATTGGCCCAACCACGCCCACAGGACTCGACGAGGGGTGCCGCCTGCCCGGGCGGCCGCCTCTGCGCGCGGCGCCGGACAATCCGGCGGCGATCAGCCCCTGGGTGCCGCGCAGTTACCGAGAGCAATTTGCTTCCGTCACACGGAAAACGCTCCAGTATCTATTGTGTCCGCTCCCCGAGTCGATTCATTGTCTTTTGTGATTGACCACAATCTGCCTACTCGGGGCCGCGCCGATGATCACTCCAGTAGTGCGAACGCGACGAGGCAAGGACTGTAGCGCGCCGGGGCATGTCGAGTCTGTCCTTCGCATTCTCCCAGGTCACAGGCGTTGTCCCGGCGGATTGCGGGCCGACTGCGGACCGTCTCGCGCAGCCTTCCGATGGCTCGATTTCCGGTCCGCAGCGGGGTCATCAATATTGCATCACGATCGTTGACAATGCGAGAAACCCCATGGTTCGATGAGGCGGCTTCCTGGGTCGATATGTGCGTTGACCAGAACAATTGGCGGACCGTCCAGAGGAGGACCGGGTGCGCAGAGCCAGGCTCATTCGCCATAGCGTGATCCCCGTTGCCGTAGTCGCGGGTCTCGTTCTCGCTGCAGGCTGCTCGTCGGGCGGCAGCAACTCTTCCTCGAACTCGGGGAAGGCCTCAAACGTCAACGTCACCGCGCTCGCCTCCGACGTGAACAACGCCGCGGCGCTGCCGAGCTTCAGCACCTACGCCGCGCAGTACGGCGGCAATGTGCCGACCACCGGACTGGCCGGAAAGAAGATCATGATCATTCCCGGTGCTGGGCTGGCTGCGTGCACGGAGATCGCGCAGGCCGCAGCCGCCGAAGCCAGGTCAGTGGGCATGATCCCGACGATCTTCGCCAACGACGGTACGACCGCCGCGCACAACACAGGTATCGAGAACGCCATCCATCAGCACTACGCCGCGATCGACTTCGGGTGCGCGGGCGACCCCTCGACGAGCGCGGTCGCGTTCAAGCAGGCTGAGGCGGCCGGCATCGTCGTGTCCGTCTACGGGGCAACCCCCGAGGAGGCCGCGGCCGCCGGCGTCACCTACAACAACGTCGACCCGTACGCGCTGGATGCAAAGATCGCCGCGGAGCAGGCGGTCGCTCAGCACAACGGCAAGCCTTTCAATGCCATCGCCATCACCTCGAACGCCGCACCGGCGACGGCGATCATGGAGGCCTCCCTGAAGGCTGAGCTCAAGAAGGACTGTCCCGCCTGCACCGTTACTGAGGTGAACGTCGAGGTGCCGCAGTGGGCGACCGACATCCAAAGCACCGTGAGCCAGTCCCTGCTGCAGCACCCGAACGTCAGCGTGCTGTTCCCCGACTACGCCGGGATGCTCACCTACATGCTCGCTGGCATCCAGTCAGCCCACCGCACCAACAACATCAAGGCCTACCTCGCGTTCGGCGGCGGCACGCCGTTCGTCCAGCTGCAGACCCAGGAGCCGGGCAAGAGCATCATCCAGAGTGACATCGGCGGTTACCCGCCGTGGACCGGCTACCTGATGTTCCTGCAGACCGCCCGTGCCCTGGCGAAGATGCCGCCCATCCCGTACGACAAG